>NZ_JBFWLF010000042.1:0-21575 GCF_050252275.1 Citrobacter sp.
CGGCTGGCGTTTTTTACCCACTCGCATGGCCGCGGCGTCATTGCTGAATAACTCTTCCGGGCTAATTCCGTCGGCCTTCATCATTTCCAGCAAAGTATTAATTTTCTGCTGCTGTTCAGCGCGCTGACGCTGTAACTGTTCTTCTTCTTCACGTCTTTCTTTAGTGACGACCCTGAATTTCTCCAGCATTTCTTCAAGAACGTCAATGGAGAATTCGCGAGCCATGGCGCGTAATTTACGAATATTATTTAAGTTCTGTAACATCAAATTCATAATAATTAAAATCCTTTAACGCAAAAAAATTATTACACTGTGCAGTCTATTATATTATTAGAACATTTTCCAGCCCCTGGAATATAACAGAGGAAATACCACCTCCCGTTAATATACGCTAAATAATATTCCGGCTCATTTTCTCATTCTCTGACGAATAACCTCCATATCGGCTCATCGAACATAGAATGCGGTTTTTGCCTTACAGGGAAATCCCTCAATCAGAACACCAACATAACCTATTGATTTTTAATGATTTAAAATACACAAACAACAAAAACTCTATCCGGTACAAAAATCAGGCGGTTACAGAGTATTTTATCGACAAAAAGCGTCAAAATAAAAATATTTCGCTAGTTGATAGTTACAATGCAGCAATATACTCTAGCATCAAGCAAAAACACCACAACAAAACACTAACACGAGCTTATTTAACGGCAATTTTACCCCTTATTTACAAGGAGCATCAGCATGTTCTCACCACAGTCACGCTTGCGTCATGCTGTAGCAGACACGTTCGCGATGGTTGTTTATTGTTCTGTCGTGAACATGTTGATCGAGATCTTCCTCTCCGGAATGACCTTTGAGCAATCACTTTCGTCCCGACTGGTCGCCATTCCGGTCAACATTCTGATCGCCTGGCCCTATGGAATGTATCGTGATCTCTTTATGAAGGCGTCGCGTAAAGTGGGTTCTGCGGGGTGGCTGAAAAACCTGGCGGATGTACTGGCTTATGTCACCTTCCAGTCCCCGGTTTATGTCGCTATTCTGCTGACGGTGGGCGCTGACTGGCATCAAATTACCGCCGCAGTCAGTTCTAATATCGTAATATCGATGATGATGGGGGCGGTATATGGCTATTTCCTTGATTATTGCCGCCGCCTGTTTAAGGTGAGTCGCTACCAACAGGTTAAAGCCTGAAACGACTTTGCGACTGGCTGTGCCAGTCGCTTAATTAACTCGCCTCGCCAAACAGTCCATTCAAATAACGCTCAAGCGCAATACGCGAACTAAAGCCGTGAGGAATGCCGTAGTGTTCGTGGGTGTCCCCGGCTAAATAAAGCGGAAAATGCTGATAATGGTCGCAGGTTTTAATTTCAGATGCCGGTTCAGCCAGCGAAGAACTGCGCTCTTTTAATGTCGGATGAATCACCAGCGCAGTGCGTCCCATACGCGCTTCGCGATTAACATAGACATAATTCTCGCCACGTCGATAACCGTACGTTTTCTGTGTCACCACATCAACGGTAAACCCCACTTTTTCAAGTACGCGCGCCACCTCGTCAGGTCGTAAATACATATTTTTTCCTCGTTATCTTTTACTGCGGGCTTACCTTACCTGATTCAGCATTGGCAACGCTTTCAGAAAAGTCCATAAACGCACAATAACGCCGTGAGGCATCTCAGAAGTTAAAAATATCGACTAAACTGAAAGTCACATCGAAATCACTGGAGGATCATATGTTTAACCGACCGAACCGAAACGACGTAGATGATGGTGTGCAGGATATTCATAATGACGTCAATCAATTAGCCGACAGTCTGGAAGCCGTACTGAAGTCATTGGGCAGCGATGCGAAGGATGAAGCAGATACCGCACGGCGTAAAGCACAGGCGCTACTGAAAGAGACGCGTGCGAAAATGCATGGCCGGACGCGCGTGCAGCAAGCCGCCCGTGACGCCGTAGGCTGCGCTGATACGTTTGTGCGTGATAAACCCTGGTGTAGCATCGGTACGGCGGCGGCGGTGGGGATCTTTGTCGGTGCGTTGCTGAGTCTTCGACGCTGACGCTAAGGATGAGGCCGGGCCGGATAGCGTTTACGTTTATCCGGCCTGGCATAAACTCGACTAAAGCGCTGACTGAATGGCCTGTCGCAACCGCTTTGCCACCTGTCTTGCGATTTCAGGCGAAGCGATGTTAGTGAACGACAGCAAAATCCCTCCCATCCCCGATGTATTCAACCGCCAGCGACTCAGGGCCTGGACCGCCAGGCCCGCCTCATTGGCTTTGCGTACCGGCGCGATATCGTCACCGTCAACAGTAATCACCAGCTGTATCCCGCCCTGTTGGGGTACAACGTGAAATCCCTGTTCGCCGAGTGCCCTTTCCGTCCATTGCCTTCGCTGCGCATAGTGCTGACGCATTTTTTTCAGATGCCGCCAGAAATGCCCATCACGGATAAAATCCGCCAGCGTTTGCTGCCAGAGCAGCGGCACGCTACAGGCCATCCGTACCGCCTGCTGACGAAAACGACTCACCTGGTTTACTGGCACCACCAGCCATGCACAGCGCAAGGCGGGAAACAGCGATTTGCTGAACGTACCGGCGTAAATTACCCGCTGTGGCGCATCCAGACTTTTCAGCGGCGGCAGCGGTTTACCGTGATAACGAAACTCGCTGTCGTAATCATCTTCAATAATCCACGCCTGGGTATGTGATGCCCACTCCAGCAGTTGATGACGCCGGGCTAACGACAGCGCGACGCCAAGCGGGCTTTGATGGGCCGGAGTGAGTAGCGCAAAACGCGCATCCGGATAATCGCGGATCCCGGTCGCCACATTCAACCCGTCGTCATCGATCGGAACCGGCAGCAGCGCGACATTTTCCTGCTCAATCACCGGACGGATCAACGGAAAGCCGGGATCTTCAATCCACATGCCATCGCCCGGCGTGGCCAGCGCGCGCAGGATGAGGGTCATCGATGCCGCATAGCCTGAGGTGATAAAAATCTGCTCGGGCAGACAGTCAATACTGCGCGACACGCGCAGATAGTCCACGATTGCCTGGCGTAACACGGCTTCACCGCAGACGTCGCCGAGAGCCAGATCAAAACGCGTCTGCGTGCGCAGTCGTCGCCCCATCACCCGCGCCCAGATGTCTCGCGGGAAGAGATCCAACGCAGGAAGCCCCATCTGAAAGGGCTGAGGAACGGTACTTTCTCCGGCAAAGACCACCGGTTCGCTGTACGTCTGTTCCGGATGCAACTGTGCGCTGACAAACGTTCCCGCCTGCCCTCGCCGCTCCAGCCAGCCCTGTGCCACCAGCTCCACATAAGCGTTTTCCACCGTCGAGCGCGAAATACCCAGCTCCTGTGACCAGGTACGACTGGACGGTAGTCTGGCTCCGGGCTGGAGTTCCCCACGTTCAATGGCCGTTTTTAACTGACGGGCAATTTGCTGATAGCGCGGCATATGGTCTGCTTTTTTCGTAAAAATATGGCTCTCTTTTGCAGTCCATTATAGTGCTACATTGCCGGCCATCAACACGAGGAGAAGCACCATGACGACGTTACGCCAGCCCTACTATGAACTCAGCCCTGAAGTCTATAACGCCCTGGTACAAGCGAAAACGGCACTGGAAAACAGCGCGCTGGATACCACGCTGATAGAATTGATTTACCTGCGTATTTCGCAGATCAACGGCTGCGCATTTTGCCTGGAAATGCACAGCAAGGCGCTGCGTAAATCGGGTGTCACGCAAAGTAAACTGGACGCGCTGGCCGGCTGGCGAGTGAGTCATCATTTCAGCGCGCAGGAGCAAGCGGCGCTGGCATGGGCTGAATCGGTGACCGATATCGCCAGAACCCATGCTGAAGATGACGTTTATCTGCCGCTGCTCACGCATTTCAGCGCTCGCGAAATCAGCGACCTGACTTTTGCGATCGGCCTGATGAACTGTTTTAACCGCCTGGCCGTAAGCATGCGGATGTAATCCGGCGTTTTTTCAGCACAAACTCCCGCTCCCCGCCAGGCTCATCGGTGGGGAGTAATCAATCGATAATTCCCATATCTTGTATGGTTGAAACTTATTTCAACTACATCTAGTATTCCCTCTATCAGTACACACC
Source organism: Citrobacter sp. (assembly GCF_050252275.1). NCBI lineage: Bacteria > Pseudomonadati > Pseudomonadota > Gammaproteobacteria > Enterobacterales > Enterobacteriaceae > Citrobacter > Citrobacter sp. The sequence continues at coordinate 4,122 of NZ_JBFWLF010000042.1, forward strand.
CAAACCGACGCGTCTTATCGCGCCGTTCTTTCATTTTAAATGGAAACACGAATCATGCGCATTACTATTTACACTCGAAATGACTGTGTTCAGTGCCACGCCACTAAACGGGCGCTGGAAAGCCGTGGATTTGAATTTGAGATGATAAACGTCGATCTGGTGCCGGAAGCAGCGGATACCCTGCGCGCAGAAGGTTTTCGCCAGTTGCCGGTGGTCATTGCCGGCGAAACCCGTTGGTCAGGATTTCGTCCGGATATGATCAACCGTCTGCATCCAGAGCCTCGGGTAGCCAGCGCATGAACCCACTCGTCTACTTCTCCAGCAGCTCCGAAAATACGCACCGTTTTATGCAGCGTCTGGGGCTGCCCGCCATTCGCATTCCGCTAAATGAACGCGAACGGATCCGGGTAGACGATCCCTACATTCTGGTGGTGCCTTCCTACGGTGGCGGTGGCACGGCTGGCGCAGTACCACGACAGGTGATCCGCTTTTTAAATGATGCTCACAACCGGGCGTTAATTCGCGGTGTCATTGCCTCTGGCAATCGTAACTTCGGCGAGGCGTATGGTCGCGCAGGGGAAGTGATTGCCCAGAAATGCGCCGTACCCTGGCTCTATCGTTTTGAACTGATGGGAACCCCCGCCGACATCGACAACGTTCGAAAAGGAGTAAGCGAATTTTGGCAACGACAACCGCAGAACGCGTAACGCAGGAATCGCTGGATTACCATGCGCTGAACGCCATGCTGAATCTGTACGATAAAGCAGGCCGTATTCAGTTCGATAAAGACCGGCAGGCGGTCGACGCCTTTTTTGCCGCCCATGTTCGCCCCCACTCCGTCACGTTTAGCAGTCAGGAGGAACGTCTGCAAACGCTGGTGCGCGAAGGGTATTACGACGAAAGCGTTCTGGCACGCTACGATCGCGCTTTCGTGGTATCGCTGTTTGCCCGCGCCCACGCCAGCGGTTTTCGTTTCCAGACCTTCCTCGGCGCCTGGAAGTTTTACACCAGCTACACGCTGAAAACCTTTGATGGCAAACGCTACCTGGAAGATTTTGAAGACCGTGTGGTGATGGTTGCGCTCACACTTGCGCAGGGGGATGAAGCGCTGGCGTCACAACTCACCGATGAGATGCTCTCTGGGCGTTTCCAGCCCGCCACGCCCACCTTCTTAAACTGCGGTAAACAGCAGCGCGGCGAACTGGTCTCCTGCTTCCTGCTGCGGATTGAAGATAACATGGAGTCGATTGGCCGGGCGGTGAACTCCGCACTTCAGCTCTCCAAACGCGGCGGCGGCGTGGCATTTTTACTCTCTAACCTGCGCGAAGCCGGTGCGCCCATCAAGCGCATCGAAAACCAGTCCTCCGGGGTGATCCCAGTGATGAAGATGCTGGAAGACGCCTTTTCCTATGCCAACCAGCTCGGCGCGCGTCAGGGGGCGGGGGCGGTCTATCTGCATGCGCATCATCCGGATATTCTGCGTTTCCTCGATACTAAACGCGAAAACGCCGACGAAAAGATCCGCATTAAAACGCTCTCACTGGGGGTAGTGATCCCGGACGTCACTTTCCGCCTGGCCAAAGAGAATGCGCAGATGGCGCTGTTTTCACCGTATGACGTCGAGCGTCTTTACGGTAAGCCCTTCGGCGATATCGCCATAAGCGAACGATACGACGAACTGGTCGCCGACGAGCGCGTGCGCAAAAAGTACATTAACGCCCGCGACTTTTTCCAGACACTGGCAGAAATTCAGTTTGAATCCGGCTATCCCTACATTATGTATGAGGATACGGTGAATCGCGCCAACCCGATTGCGGGTCGCATTAATATGAGCAACCTGTGCTCGGAAATTTTGCAGGTCAACAGCGCCTCTACCTACGAGGAGAATCTTGACTACGCCCAGACCGGGCATGACATTTCCTGCAACCTCGGCTCGCTGAATATTGCCCACACCATGGATTCTCCGGACATTGGACGGACGGTCGAAACAGCGATTCGCGGGCTGACGGCGGTGTCAGATATGAGCCATATCCACAGCGTCCCGTCGATTGCTGCCGGTAATGCCGCCTCCCACGCCATCGGACTGGGACAGATGAACCTGCACGGCTATCTGGCACGCGAAGGCATCGCCTATGGTTCGCCAGAAGGACTGGATTTCACCAATCTCTACTTTTACACCATCACCTGGCATGCACTGCATACGTCGATGCTGCTGGCACGCGAACGTGGACAGACGTTTGCCGGATTCGCACAGTCGCGCTACGCCAGCGGCGAGTTCTTCACGCAGTATCTGGAGCAGAACTGGACGCCGAAAACCGAGAAAGTCCGGGCGCTGTTTGCCCGTAGCGGCATCACGCTGCCGACGCGTGAAATGTGGCGGTATCTGCGCGACGAAGTGATGCGCTATGGCATCTACAACCAGAATTTACAGGCGGTGCCACCGACCGGTTCGATCTCCTACATCAATCATGCGACGTCGAGCATTCATCCGATTGTCTCGAAAGTGGAGATTCGCAAAGAGGGCAAAACCGGGCGCGTCTACTATCCGGCCCCGTTCATGACCAATGAGAATCTGGATATGTATCAGGACGCGTATGAAATCGGCGCACAGAAAATCATTGATACCTACGCCGAAGCCACTAAACACGTCGATCAGGGCCTGTCGCTGACGCTGTTTTTCCCCGATACCGCCACCACCCGCGATATCAACAAAGCGCAGATCTACGCCTGGCGAAAAGGCATTAAGTCGTTATATTACATTCGCTTGCGACAGCTGGCGCTGGAAGGTACTGAAATTGAAGGCTGCGTTTCGTGCGCATTGTAAGGAGAGCAGTATGACATTATCACGCGTGAGCGCCATTAACTGGAATAAGATTCAGGACGACAAAGATCTCGAAGTGTGGAACCGCCTGACCAGCAACTTCTGGTTGCCGGAAAAAGTACCGTTGTCTAACGATATTCCAGCGTGGCAAAACCTGAGCGCCGCCGAGCAGCAGCTCACCATCCGCGTCTTTACCGGCCTGACGCTGCTCGACACCATCCAGAATATCGCCGGGGCCCCGTCGCTGATGGCAGATTCCCTGACACCGCACGAGGAGGCGGTGCTGTCGAACATCAGTTTTATGGAAGCGGTGCATGCCCGCTCCTACAGTTCCATCTTCTCTACGCTGTGCCAGACGAAAGATGTCGATGCCGCTTATGCCTGGAGCGAAGAAAATGCGCCGTTACAACAAAAGGCGCAGATTATCCTCGCGCATTACGCCAGCGACGACCCTTTAAAGAAGAAGATTGCCAGTGTGTTTCTGGAATCCTTCCTGTTCTATTCCGGCTTCTGGTTGCCGATGTATTTCTCCAGCCGCGGTAAGCTCACCAACACCGCCGATCTGATCCGGCTAATCATTCGTGACGAAGCGGTTCATGGCTATTACATCGGCTATAAATACCAGAAAGGACTGGAAAAACGCTCTCAATCCGAGCGTGACGAGCTGAAGGATTTTGCCCTCGAGCTGCTGATGGAACTGTACGATAACGAAGTCCGTTATACCGAAGAACTGTATGCCGACACCGCCTGGGCAGAGGATGTCAATGCGTTCCTTTGCTACAACGCCAACAAGGCGTTGATGAACCTGGGCTATGAGGCGCTGTTCCCGGCGGAAATGGCGGAGGTGAATCCGGCAATCCTGGCTGCGCTGTCGCCCAATGCCGACGAAAACCATGACTTTTTCTCCGGCTCAGGATCGTCATACGTGATGGGAAAAGCCGTCGAAACGGAAGACGAAGACTGGAATTTTTAACGGAAATTAATAGGGGAAATATCACGGCAATCATGATGGTAATATTTTAAGCAGATCACATTTTTATCACCCAATTATTTCAGGGTGATCTACACTCAATAGTGGTTGTCATATTCGCCTGAATTGCTGAAATTCAGGCGCGTTTTTAGTGGTCTTGACAAAAAATATTCACCGGCCGTGGTTTGCTCTCAGCCCTTATATCATGGGAAGTCCCGGCAATTTGCCTTCCTCTCTATATCCCCTCATATCGCATTCAGGGTTGTCTCAGATTCTCAGTATGTTAGGGTAGAAAAAGGTGACTATTTCTATCAGGTATCATATCGACATAAATAAATAACAGGAATCTTTCTATTGCATGGCAATTAAATTAGAAGTGAAAAATCTATATAAAGTATTTGGAGAGCATCCACAGCGCGCCTTCAAATATATTGAAAAAGGACTTTCAAAAGAACAAATTCTGGAAAAAACAGGGCTATCGCTTGGCGTTAAAGACGCCAGTCTGGCCATTGAAGAAGGCGAGATATTTGTCATCATGGGATTATCCGGTTCGGGTAAATCCACAATGGTACGCCTTCTCAATCGCCTGATTGAACCCACCCGTGGACAGGTACTGATCGACGGCATCGATATCGCCAAAATATCGGATGCTGAACTCCGCGAGGTGCGCAGAAAAAAGATTGCGATGGTCTTCCAGTCATTTGCGCTGATGCCGCACATGACTGTTCTGGACAATACCGCATTCGGTATGGAATTAGCCGGTGTAAGTGCTGAGGAACGTCGCGAAAAAGCGCTGGATGCCCTGCGCCAGGTGGGACTTGAAAATTATGCGCACGGCTACCCGGATGAACTTTCCGGCGGCATGCGTCAGCGTGTCGGTCTCGCCAGAGCATTAGCCATTAACCCTGACATCTTATTAATGGATGAAGCCTTCTCTGCGCTCGATCCCTTAATTCGTACCGAGATGCAGGATGAACTGGTGAAACTGCAGGCGAAACATCAGCGCACCGTCGTCTTTATTTCCCACGACCTTGATGAAGCGATGCGTATTGGCGACCGAATTGCCATTATGCAAAATGGCGAAGTAGTTCAGGTCGGTACACCGGATGAAATTCTGAATAATCCGGCGAACGATTATGTGCGTACCTTCTTCCGTGGCGTCGATATTAGCCAGGTCTTTAGCGCGAAAGATATTGCCCGCCGTAGCCCGGTGGGACTGATTCGTAAAACGCCGGGCTTTGGCCCCCGTTCAGCCCTAAAATTATTACAGGACGAAGATCGGGAATACGGTTACGTCATCGAACGCGGCAATAAGTTTGTTGGCGTGGTCTCCATCGACTCATTAAAAGCGGCATTAGGTCAGGCTCAGGGCATTGAAGGGGCGTTAATCGACGAGCCGCTGGCCGTAGATGCACAGACCCCACTTAGCGAGCTGCTCTCTCATGTCGGACAAGCGCCGTGCGCGGTGCCGGTTGTCGATGAGGAACAACAGTATGTAGGCATTATTTCAAAACGCATGCTGCTACAGGCTTTAGATCGCGAGGGTACAAACAATGGCTGATCAATCTAATCCGTGGGATACCGCACCAGCGGCTGAGAGCGCCGCACCATCCGCTGACGCCTGGAGCACGCCGTCAGGGACGCCTGCCGATAGCGGTGGCGCCGACTGGCTGACCAGCGCGCCTGCGCCAGCACCGGAACATTTCAACATTATGGATCCGTTCCATAAGACGCTGATCCCGCTCGACAGTTGGGTCACTGAAGGGATCGACTGGGTGGTCACCCATTTCCGTCCCGTCTTCCAGGGCATTCGTGTGCCGGTGGATTACATCCTTAACGGTTTTCAGCAGTTGCTGCTGGGGATGCCGGCTCCGGTGGCGATCGTCGTTTTCGCCCTGATCGCCTGGCAGATTTCCGGCGTCGGGATGGGGGTTGCAACGCTTGTTTCCCTGATTGCCATTGGCGCTATCGGCGCCTGGTCGCAGGCGATGATTACGTTGGCGCTGGTGCTGACCGCCCTGCTGTTCTGCGTGCTGATCGGCCTGCCAATGGGGATCTGGCTGGCGCGCAGTCCACGGGCGGCGAAGATCGTTCGTCCGCTGCTCGACGCCATGCAGACAACACCAGCGTTCGTCTATCTGGTGCCGATTGTGATGCTGTTCGGTATTGGCAACGTGCCGGGGGTGGTCGTGACGATCATCTTTGCGCTGCCGCCGATTGTGCGCCTGACGATCCTCGGGATTAACCAGGTTCCGGCCGATCTGATCGAAGCGTCACGCTCGTTCGGGGCCAGTCCGCGTCAGATGCTATTCAAAGTTCAGTTACCGCTGGCGATGCCCACCATTATGGCGGGGGTTAACCAGACGCTCATGCTTGCGCTCTCGATGGTCGTGATCGCCTCTATGATTGCCGTCGGTGGTCTGGGCCAGATGGTACTGCGCGGTATCGGACGTCTCGATATGGGGCTGGCTACCGTCGGTGGGGTCGGCATTGTGATCCTCGCCATCATTCTGGACCGTCTGACCCAGGCCGTGGGGCGCGACTCACGCAGCCGCGGTAACCGTCGCTGGTACACCACCGGTCCTGTCGGGCTCGTTACGCGCCCTTTCATTAAGTAATTCACCTGTTGCCCGGTGACGCTGCGCTTACCGGGCCTACACTCATGAACTTACACAAAATCATTCTGGTTGTATCGAGGCGGCAAACGAAGGTATCCCCAGGAGCGTACACGCAGTACGTGACTGGGGTGCATGAGTGCAGCCAACAAAGAGGCAACCTGAATGATGAAGTGTAATAAGGAACAACGATGCGACAGAAAATCATGATTGCCACAGCGTTTGCCACCCTTGTCTCCACCAGCGCTTTCGCTGCCGACCTGCCAGGCAAAGGCATTACCGTCCAACCGGTACAGAGCACCATCACCGAAGAAACCTTTCAGACGCTGCTGGTGAGCCGCGCGCTGGAGAAATTGGGTTACACCGTCAATAAACCGAGCGAAGTCGACTATAACGTGGGCTACACCTCTATTGCCTCCGGCGATGCCACGTTTACCGCCGTCAACTGGCAGCCGCTGCACGACGATATGTATTCTGCGGCAGGCGGGGACAAGAAGTTTTACCGCGAAGGCACATTCGTCACCGGGGCTGCGCAGGGTTACCTGATCGATAAGAAAACCGCTGAACAGTACAAAATTACTAACATCGCCCAGTTGAAAGACCCCAACATTGCTAAAATCTTCGATACCAACGGCGACGGTAAAGCGGACATGATGGGCTGCTCGCCAGGCTGGGGCTGTGAAGCGGTGATTAACCACCAGAACAAAGCGTTTGATCTGGAAAAAACCGTCGACGTCAGCCACGGTAACTATGCAGCGATGATGGCCGATACCATCACCCGCTTTAAAGAAGGTAAACCAATTCTGTATTACACCTGGACGCCTTACTGGGTGAGCGACGTGATGAAGCCAGGTAAAGATGTGGTCTGGTTACAGGTGCCGTTCTCCTCACTGCCGGGCGAACAGAAAGATATCGATACTAAACTGCCGAATGGCGCGAACTATGGCTTCCCGGTAAACACCATGCACATCGTTGCCAACAAGGCCTGGGCAGAGAAAAACCCGGCGGCGGCGAAACTGTTTGCCATCATGAAACTGCCGCTGGCGGACATTAACGCGCAAAACGCGATGATGCATGAGGGCAAAGCGTCGGAAGCTGACGTTCAGGGTCATGTTGACGGCTGGATAAAAGCCCACCAGCAGCAGTTTGACGGCTGGGTGAACGACGCGTTGGCGGCGCAGAAGTAATTGCCTCCTGAATGCTGGATGGCGCGCGATGCGCTTATCTGGCATACGATAGCCGGGAACGCGGTTCCCGGCCTGCTCCCTCCGTTCCCTCCCCTGATCGCACAATCCGGCACGCAACAAATCCCCAACATTCATAAATGTCCGCTATGATTGATTCCCAAAGAAATCATCACCTGACTCACGATTGCGAACATAATGACAAAAACCTCTCACGGGCTGAGCCCGGCACTGATCGTTCTCATGTCAGTGGCTACCGGTCTGGCCGTCGCCAGCAACTATTATGCACAGCCACTGCTCGAAACCATCGCACGCCACTTCTCACTTTCTGCCAGTTCAGCGGGGTTTATCGTCACCGCCGCTCAGCTTGGCTACGCCGCCGGTTTACTGTTTCTGGTTCCGCTTGGCGATATGTTTGAACGCCGGACGCTGATCGTCTCTATGACGCTGTTGGCGGCGGGCGGGATGCTGATTACCGCCAGCAGTCAGTCGCTGACGATGATGATCCTCGGCACGGCGCTGACCGGACTTTTTTCCGTGGTTGCACAAATTCTGGTGCCGCTGGCGGCGACGCTTGCCACGCCGAATAAACGCGGCAAAGTGGTCGGGACCATCATGAGCGGCCTGCTGCTGGGCATTTTGCTGGCGCGAACCGTGGCGGGACTGCTGGCGAATCTCGGCGGTTGGCGCACTGTCTTCTGGGTCGCCTCCGTATTGATGGCGCTGATGGCTATCGCGCTGTGGCGCGGCTTGCCAAAGGTGAAGTCAGACACCCACCTGAACTACCCGCAGTTGCTGGGTTCGGTATTCAGTTTGTTTACCCGCGATAAACTGCTGCGCACGCGGGCACTGCTGGGCTGCCTGACCTTCGCCAATTTCAGCATTCTCTGGACGTCAATGGCCTTTTTACTGGCCGCCCCGCCGTTTAACTATTCTGAAGGGATGATTGGCCTGTTTGGGCTGGCGGGTGCCGCTGGTGCGCTCGGCGCGCGTCCAGCTGGCGGTTTCGCGGATAAAGGACATTCTCACCTCACCACGACCTATGGCCTGCTGCTATTGCTGCTTTCCTGGCTCGCTATCTGGCTGGGACACACCTCAGTACTGGCGCTGATTGTGGGGATTCTGGTTCTGGATCTCACCGTTCAGGGGGTTCACATCACTAATCAGACGGTGATTTACCGTTTGTATCCGGAGGCCCGAAACCGTCTGACCGCCGGGTATATGACCAGTTACTTTATCGGCGGGGCAGCAGGGTCATTGATCTCCGCCTCGGCCTGGCAGCATGCCGGATGGCTGGGCGTTTGTCTGGCAGGGACGACCGTTGCCGTACTGAACCTGCTGGTCTGGTGGCGAGGATTTCACCGACAAGACGCTGCAATTTAAGCGCCCGGCAAGCGTTTGGGCTCCTGAGGGTGTTAAGGAGCCCCCCAGTCTGTTAAGGTGATAGAGATTATTAACCCTGATAATTTTAACATTGGTGATAACGCGCAAAACTCTATGGAAAGGCCCGCATCTCTGCCCAATACCCCTCCGGCTACCTGTGCGGAAGGATTCAAAGACAGCTTACCCATCGTCATCAGCTATATTCCTGTTGCCTTTGCATTTGGTCTCAATGCCACCCGTCTCGGGTTTAGCCCGGTTGAGAGTGTGTTTTTCTCCTGCATTATTTATGCCGGTGCCAGCCAGTTCGTTATCACCACCATGCTCGCCGCAGGCAGCACATTATGGGTTGCCGCCCTGACCGTCATGGCGATGGATGTACGCCATGTTTTATACGGTCCTTCCCTGCGCAGTCGTATCGCTCAGAAACTCAGTAAACCGAAAACCGCCCTGTGGGCGTTTGGTCTCACCGACGAAGTCTTTGCCGCTGCCACTGCAAAGCTGGTGCGGGATAACCGTCGCTGGAGCGAGAACTGGATGATTGGCATCGCGTTTTGCTCCTGGGCCTCCTGGGTGCTGGGAACCGTACTCGGCGCCTTTTCCGGCAGCGGTTTATTAAAAGGATTCCCGGCGGTCGAAGCGGCGCTCGGTTTTATGCTCCCCGCGCTGTTTATGAGTTTTCTGCTGGCGTCATTCCAGCGTAAACAGTCCCTGTGCGTGACCGCCGCCTTAGCGGGCGCACTGGCGGGCGTGACGCTGTTTTCCATCCCCGCCGCGATTCTGGCGGGGATTGTGAGTGGTTGTCTGACCGCGCTGATTCAGGCTTTCTGGCAAGGAGTTCCCGATGCGCTATGAGGTGCTGCTGCTCGGATTGCTGGTCGGCTGTGTAAATTATGGGTTTCGCTATTTACCGCTGCGTCTGAAGATGGGAAATACCCGTCCAGGCAAGCGTGGTGCAACCGGCGTTTTACTCGACACCATCGGCATTGCATCAATTTGCGCCCTGCTGGTTGTGTCAACGGCCCCTGAGGTCATGCTCGATGCCAGTCGCTTCGTGCCGACGCTCGTGGGCTTTGCTGTACTGGGTGCTAGTTTTTATAAAACGCGCAGTATCATCATTCCTACGCTATTAAGTGCTCTGGCCTATGGATTAGCGTGGAAAATGTTGGCGGTTTTATAGGTTGGAAAAATCATTTTAATTTAATAATACATTTACTTTATTTGTCACTGTCGTTACTATATCGGCTGAAATTAATGAGGTCATGCCCAAATGGATAGTTCGTTTACGCCCATTGAACAAATGCTAAAATTTCGCGCCAGCCGCCACGAGGATTTTCCGTATCAGGAAATCCTGCTGACTCGTCTTTGCATGCATATGCAAGGAAAACTGCTGGATAACCGCAATAAAATGCTGAAAGCTCAAGGGATTAACGAGACGTTGTTTATGGCGTTGATTACGCTGGAGTCTCAGGAAAACCACAGCATTCAGCCTTCTGAACTGAGCTGTGCCCTGGGATCATCCCGTACTAACGCGACACGTATCGCTGATGAGCTGGAAAAGCGCGGTTGGATCGAGCGCCATGAAAGCGACAACGATCGTCGTTGCCTGCATCTACAGTTAACCGATAAAGGCCATGCTTTTTTGCGCGAAGTATTACCGCCGCAGCATAACTGCCTGCATCAACTGTGGTCCGCTCTTAACACTGCAGAAAAAGAACAGCTTGAGCACATCACTCGTAAGCTTCTGACGCGTCTCGATCAGATGGACCAGGATGGTGCTATCCTTGAGGCGCTGAGCTAACGCGTCGACTCGCTCAATAATCCAGATTACCAAAGAAAACTGACTGGCCAGCACCTGAACGTGCTGGCCTTTCTGATAAACAGCTCGGCTCAGCCGACGAAAAAATAAGATCGTGGAGAACAACATGAGCGCAAATGCGGAGACCCAAACCCCGCAGCAACCGGTTAAGAAGAAAAGCAAACGTAAAAGTACGCTACTCCTCCTGACCTTGCTCTTTATCATTATTGCCGTGGCATATGGAGTTTATTGGTTTTTGGTACTGCGTCATGTCGAAGAGACCGATGATGCGTACGTGGCAGGGAACCAAGTTCAAATCATGGCACAGGTATCCGGCAGCGTGACGAAAGTCTGGGCGGATAACACTGATTTTGTTAAACAGGGTGACGTTCTCGTCACGCTCGATCAGACGGATGCCAGGCAGGCATTTGAAAAAGCGAAGACCGCGCTGGCCTCCAGCGTCCGTCAGACGCATCAGTTAATGATCAACAGCAAACAGTTGCAGGCGAACATTGCGGTGCAGAAAACGGCCCTTGCCCAGGCGCAAAGCGATTTTAACCGTCGCGTACCGCTCGGTAACGCCAACCTGATTGGTCGCGAAGAGCTGCAACACGCGCGGGATGCCGTGGCCAGCGCTCAGGCACAGCTTGATGTTGCCATTCAGCAATACAATGCCAATCAGGCGATGATTCTCGACAGCAAGCTGGAAGATCAGCCCGCCGTCCAACAGGCCGCCACCGAAGTGCGTAACGCCTGGCTGGCGCTCGAGCGAACGAAGATCGTCAGCCCAATGACCGGCTACGTGTCGCGCCGCGCCGTGCAGCCTGGCGCGCAGATCAGCCCTACCACGCCGCTGATGGCTGTGGTTCCGGCCACCAATCTGTGGGTTGATGCTAACTTCAAAGAGACGCAGCTTGCCCATATGCGCATCGGCCAACCGGCAACGGTGATCAGTGATATCTACGGCGATGACGTTAAGTACACCGGTAAAGTGGTCGGTCTTGATATGGGGACCGGTAGCGCCTTCTCACTGCTGCCAGCACAGAACGCAACCGGTAACTGGATCAAAGTGGTTCAGCGTCTGCCTGTACGTATCGAACTGGATGCACAGCAGCTGGCGCAACATCCGTTGCGGATTGGTTTATCGACGCTCGTCACCGTCGATACCGCGAACCGCGACGGTCAGGTGCTCGCCAGCCAGGTGCGCACTACGCCGGTGTCTGAAAGTAACGCCCGTGAAATCAGCCTTGCCCCGGTCAATAAACTGATCGAAGAGATTGTGCAGGCCAACGCAGGCTAATCTGAGGTGCGTGTGATGCAACAGCAAAAACCGCTGGAGGGCGCGCAGCTCGTCATTATGACGATTGCGCTGTCGCTGGCGACATTCATGCAGGTGCTGGACTCCACCATTGCTAACGTGGCGATCCCTACGATCGCCGGGAACCTGGGCTCATCGCTGAGCCAGGGGACGTGGGTGATTACCTCTTTCGGGGTGGCGAACGCCATCTCGATTCCCATTACCGGCTGGCTGGCAAAGCGCGTTGGGGAAGTGAAGCTCTTCATGTGGTCAACGGTGGCGTTTGCCATCGCCTCCTGGGCGTGCGGCGTCTCCAGTAGTCTGAACATGCTGATCTTCTTCCGCGTCGTTCAGGGGGTGGTTGCCGGACCGCTGATCCCGCTTTCGCAAAGTCTGCTACTCAATAACTACCCTCCGGCAAAGCGCTCTATCGCGCTGGCGCTGTGGTCGATGACAGTGATTGTCGCGCCGATTTGCGGCCCGATTCTGGGCGGCTATATCAGCGATAACTATCACTGGGGCTGGATTTTCTTTATCAACGTGCCAATCGGTATTGCCGTCGTTCTGATGACGCTGCAAACCCTGCGTGGACGCGAAACACGCACGGAACAGCGGCGGATTGACGCCATCGGGCTGGCGCTGCTGGTCATTGGGATCGGTAGCCTGCAGATTATGCTCGACCGGGGGAAAGAGCTGGACTGGTTCGCCTCACAGGAGATCATCATTCTGACCGTGGTGGCGGTGGTCGCCATTAGCTTCCTGATTGTCTGGGAGCTTACCGACGATAACCCCATTGTCGATCTCTCACTGTTTAAGTCGCGAAACTTTACCATCGGCTGTTTGTGTATCAGTCTGGCTTATATGCTGTACTTCGGGGCTATTGTTCTGCTACCTCAGCTTTTGCAGGAGGTTTACGGCTATACCGCGACGTGGGCGGGTCTGGCGTCCGCGCCGGTGGGGATTATTCCGGTGATCCTGTCGCCGATTATTGGCCGCTTTGCCCATAAGCTGGATATGCGCAGGCTGGTGACGTTCAGCTTTATTATGTATGCCGTCTGCTTTTACTGGCGTGCGTGGACGTTTGAACCGGGAATGGACTTCGGCGCCTCCGCATGGCCACAGTTTATTCAGGGCTTCGCGGTGGCGTGCTTCTTTATGCCGCTAACGACCATTACGCTGTCTGGCTTACCGCCTGAGCGTCTGGCGGCGGCATCAAGTTTGTCTAACTTTACGCGAACGCTGGCGGGGTCAATCGGGACATCGATCACCACCACCATGTGGACCAACCGGGAATCGATGCACCATGCACAGTTAACCGAGTCGGTGAATCCGTATAACCCGAATGCGCAGGCAATGTACGATCAGCTACAGGGATTGGGCATGACGCAGCAACAGGCGTCTGGCTGGATAGCCCAGCAGATAACGAATCAGGGGCTGATTATTTCAGCCAACGAGATCTTCTGGATGTCGGCGGGGATCTTCCTGGTGTTGCTCGGTCTGGTCTGGTTCGCTAAACCCCCGTTTGGTGCGGGCGGTGGCGGTGGTGGCGCGCACTAGGTAACAGCGATAAAAAAGCCCGTTCAGTCGAACGGGCTTTTTTAGCCGGTAAGCACACAGACAGCTAGATATGCAGTTCCTGCAACTTCTCTTTTGGCAGGGCCAGCTCTTCATTGCTGTTGACGCGAACGTCGCGCTCCAGAATATGACGCGCGATATCCTGTGCTTCACTCAGGGAGTGCATCTGATATGTACCACACTGGTAGACGTTCAGTTCCGGGATCTGATTCTGATCCTGAACTTTCAGCACGTCGGCCATCGCCGCTTTCCAGGCATCTGCCACGCGCTGCTCATCCGGCGTACCTATCAGGCTCATATAGAAACCGGTACGGCAACCCATCGGGGAGATATCGATAATCTCGACGCCGTTACCGTTGAGGTGATTACGCATAAAGCCTGCGAACAGATGCTCCAGCGTGTGAATCCCTTTCTCCGGCATCACCTCTTTATTTGGAATGCAGAAACGCAGATCAAACACGGTGATGGCGTCACCGTGTGGAGTGTTCATCGTTTTCGCCACACGGACTGCAGGTGCTTCCATCCGGGTATGATCGACAGTGAAGCTATCTAACAACGGCATTTAGCCACCTCCGATAATTTTTTATAAATAAACTGAACTCTTTGTTCCGGTGCGAGTCTGAGTATATGAAAGACGCGCATTTGTTATCATCATCCCTGTTTTCAGAGATGAAATTTTGGCCACTCCCGAGTGGCCTTTTTCTTTTCTGTCAGGCCTGCTGCTTTGCCAGCCAGCTGTCAAACGGTTCCGAATCTGCCGCTTCAACTTCGCGCTGACGACGTTTTGAGGCGTCACGTTCAGCCACAAAGTCTTCTTCCTGCAAAATTTCCAGCGGCTCTTCACGGAGCAGATTACGGTAAGCTTCGCCCAGCGCCCTGCCCGTACCGCCAATACCCGTATCAATCATAGACCGCAGAATACGTGCAGAGAACGTTAATTCCGGGTTATCAAAGCAGGCAACCAGTTCGTCACAGACTTTCTGATAATCCTCTCCGCCGTGGATGCTGTCCAGCGTTTGTGCCACACGCTTCAGATCGCGGAACAGATCTTTACCCACTTCGGGCAGCGGGAACTGTGCAGTTTCACAACCAATCCCTAACGTCAGGCCCGGCTTACGCCCTTCCAGAATCACCCGATTCCAGTTGGTACGCGTACATAGCAGCTCACTGCTGCTCATCTCCGGCGCATCGGCCAGCACACACCAGACCATAAACAGGTCAAGGAAACGCACCTGTTGCTCGTCCACGCCAATTGGCGAGAACGGGTTGATATCCAGCGAGCGGACTTCGATGTATTCGATACCGCCACGCAGAAGCGCATCTGAAGGCGACTCACCGCTACGCGTAACGCGTTTCGGACGAATCGGCGCGTACAGCTCATTTTCAATCTGCAGCACGTTGCTGTTGATTTGCAGACGCTTACCGTCTTTTTCCAGCCCTACTGCCGCATACTCTTCAGAAGGCGTTTTAATCGCCCGCTTCAATCCTGCCACATACTCGTAGAGATCGTTAAACGTAATTCCGAGATTGCTTTGCGACTTATTGGTATAACCCAGATCGCTCAGTCGCAGCGAGGTCGCGTACGGCAGGTAGTACATTCCGCAGTCGGTTTTCTCAAACGGCAGCGTGGTCGGTTTGCCCTGCAGGAAGGAAGCGCAAATCGCCGGGGACGCACCAAACAGATAAGGAATGACCCAGCCAAAGCGGTAATAGTTACGGATCAGGCGGAAATAGCCGGCAGAGATTTTCTCTTTTGCCTCTTCGCCTTCCACTACGCCGCATTTCGCCTGCCAGAATGCCATTGGCAGTGAAAAGTTGTAGTGCACACCGGAAATAGTTTGCATCAACGCACCGTAACGGTTTTTCAACCCTTCACGGTACAGCGTTTTCATACGACCAATATTTGAAGTGCCATATTGCGCCAGTTCAATGTCCTGACCTTCGGCAATGTAGCAAGGCATGCTCAGAGGCCACATGCGCTCATCACCCATATTTCTGGCGGTATAACGATGCAGGTCACGCATGAAGGTCAGCATATGCTGGATATCGCCGTCTACCGGTGTGATAAACTCCAGCAGCGCTTCCGCGAAATCCGTGGTAATCCATTTATGCGTCAGCGCTGAGCCTAACGCTTCAGGATGCCCCGTTGTCGCCAACGTGCCATCCGCATTCACGCGCAATGTTTCGCGCTCCAGCCCGCGCTG
The DNA here is from genome assembly GCF_050252275.1 of Citrobacter sp. NCBI lineage: Bacteria > Pseudomonadati > Pseudomonadota > Gammaproteobacteria > Enterobacterales > Enterobacteriaceae > Citrobacter > Citrobacter sp. The sequence continues at coordinate 19,966 of NZ_JBFWLF010000042.1, forward strand.
TATCCCCTGTAATGCCTGAGGATGCTTTTCCAGCCAGGCCAAAGCCTGTGATACGTCCGGGATCAAATTGACCTCCCGCCTGTCAAAATCGTATTAATTAGCATAATTGTAGTGGTTAACCTAAAGGCTAATCCCCAGGCACAATTAGTGCCACCAGGTAATGCCCTGAACGGTAGCAGCCGCGACGACAATATAACGCAGCGCTTTGCCAAGGCATAAAAAAAAGAGCACCTGCCCCCACGAGAGGCGCATCCATCCCGCTAACAGGCACAGTAAATCACCCACAACCGGCATCCAGCTTAATAATAGTGTGACCGCGCCATAGCGTTTAAGCCAGCCTGTGGCTTTCTCCTGCCAGCGCGATGTCTTGCGCAGCGGGAAGAAACGCCCAAGGATAACGTTAGTTAACCCTCCAAGGCTATTACCCATTGTTGCTGTTAAAACTAAGACCCAGGGATGACTGAGTCCGGCCAGTAACATGGCAATCAGAACGACTTCCGAGTTGCCGGGCAACAGCGTAGCGCTGAGGAAACTGCTGGCGAACAATGAAAGGAGCGACAGTCCGTCACTCACAGGAGTCGAACGTCCACAGCATCCATTCCGGCGGCGCGTGCTGCCTGGATACCAAAGTCCGCATCTTCAAATACCACGCACTGCGCCGGAGGCACGCCCATACGCTCCGCACAAAGCAGGAAAGTATCTGGCGCGGGTTTATGGTGCTGGACATGATCGGCAGCAACGACGGCATCAAAATAGCGACGCAGCCCCAGATGGGCCAGCAGCGCTTCCGCTACTGAGCTTTCACTGCCGGTCCCGACAGACATCGGGCGACGACCATGCCACGCTTTTACCACCTCAACCAGCGGCAACGGCTCGACGCTGTCGAGGAGCATGATTTTTACCGCGTCGGTTTTTTCACGGGCTAACGCGTGAGGATCGAGATCCGCATGATTCAACTCAATAATGGACTGAGCAATACGCCATGTGGCTGAGCCGTTAAGGGCAATCATCGCCTGAAGATCAAAATGCATACCGTAACGACCTAATACTTCAACCCACGCCTTACGGTGCGTCGGTTCAGTATCCAGAAGGGTACCATCCATATCGAAAATCAGACCCGCATAACGTTCGTACATAGCGCTCTCACCGGCAAGTAAACAGACGTTACTTTATCGTAATTGCTGGATTTTGTCGCTGACGACGATGCTGAGGATTGTTCAGGAGATGAATGCAAAGGAGTAAGGAAAAGAAAAAAATGGTGCATCCGGGAGGATGACTCGGCGAAGCCTCGCCCTTCGGGCCGTTGCTGGCGCAACGTTATCCCCCTGGTGCTCGCGATACTCTCGCAGACCATGAAACAACAAACTGGCTGTTATCCGGGAAAAGATGGTGCATCCGGGAGGATTCGAACCTCCGACCGCTCGGTTCGTAGCCGAGTACTCTATCCAGCTGAGCTACGGATGCATCGGGAAACTTATTTTACTGCTGATACTGATACTGCACAAAAGCGGTATCAAGTAAGAGATGGTGCATCCGGGAGGATGACACGGCGACGCCTCGCCCTTCGGGCTGTTGCTGGCGCAACGTTATCCCCCTGGTGCTTACGATGC
>NZ_JBFWLF010000043.1:0-21250 GCF_050252275.1 Citrobacter sp.
CTGGATGAATATGGCCGCAATGAAGTGGCGCATGAGCAGGCGCCGCCAGCATTGATCCAGCTTTTGCAGGCATTCAATAACCCGTTTATCTATGTCCTGATGGCGCTGGCCGCCGTCAGCTTCGTGACCGATTACTGGCTACCGCTGCGTAACGGCGAAGAGACCGACCTGACCGGGATCATCATTATCGTCACGATGGTTAGCCTGAGCGGGTTATTGCGTTTCTGGCAGGAGTTTCGTACCAACAAAGCGGCGCAGGCGCTGAAATCCATGGTCCGCACCACGGCTACCGTGCTGCGTCGCGGTCCCGGGAATCTGGGGTCGGTGCAGGAGGAGATTGCCATTGAGGAGCTGGTGCCCGGTGACATCATCTTCCTGGCAGCGGGGGATCTGGTTCCGGCGGACGTCCGTTTGCTGGAGTCCCGGGACCTGTTTGTTAGTCAGTCGATACTCAGCGGCGAGTCGCTGCCGGTTGAGAAGTATGATGTTCTGGCCAGCGTTTCCGGCAAAGGGTGTGACAGGCTTCCTGAGCCGAACAAAAATAAAAGCCTGCTGGAGATGGGCAATATCTGTCTGATGGGCACTAACGTGACCAGCGGCAGGGCGCAGGCGGTGGTGGTGGCCACCGGAAACCGTACCTGGTTTGGCTCGCTGGCGAAATCCATCGTTGGCACGCGTACCCAGACGGCGTTCGATCGCGGGGTAAACAGCGTCAGCTGGCTGTTGATTCGCTTTATGCTGGTGATGGTACCAATTGTGCTGCTGATTAACGGCTTCAGCAAAGGTGACTGGGTTGAGGCCTCGCTGTTTGCCCTGGCGGTAGCAGTTGGCCTGACGCCGGAAATGCTGCCGATGATCGTCAGCTCTAACCTGGCGAAAGGCGCTATCGCCATGTCGCGGCGCAAAGTGATCGTCAAGCGGCTGAATGCCATTCAGAACTTTGGCGCGATGGACGTGCTGTGTACCGATAAAACCGGCACGCTGACTCAGGACAATATCATTCTTGAGCATCACCTTGATGTCAGCGGTCATGAGAGCGACCGGGTGCTGACGCTGGCCTGGCTGAATAGCAGTAGCCAGAGCGGGGCGCGCAACCTGATGGACCGGGCGGTGCTGCGCTTTGGCGAGGGCAGGATTGCGTCAGCGACCAAAGAGCGTTTTGTCAAACTGGATGAACTGCCGTTTGATTTTGTACGCCGTCGGGTATCGGTTTCGGTGGAAGATGTTCGCCACGGTGACAAAAGTCTGATCTGCAAAGGCGCTGTCGAAGAGATGCTGATGGTCGCCACGCATCTTCGTGAAGGCGATAACGTTGTGGCGCTGGATGAAACCCGACGCGATCTGCTGTTAGCCAAAACGAAGGATTATAACGCCCAGGGCTTCCGCGTGCTGCTGGTCGCAACTCGCAAGCTGGATGACTCCGCTCTGACCACGCCGCTGTGCACCGCCGATGAGCAGGGACTGACGGTTGAAGGGATGTTGACTTTCCTCGATCCGCCGAAAGAGAGCGCGGGAAAAGCCATTGCCGCGCTGCGCGACAACGGCGTGGCGGTGAAAGTCCTGACCGGCGATAATCCGGTGGTTACGGCGCGTATTTGCCTGGAAGTGGGCATTGATGCCCACGGCATCCTGACCGGGGCCCAGATTGAAGCGATGACGGATAATGAACTGGAGCGCGAAGTGGAAAAGCGCGCGGTATTCGCCAAACTGACGCCGCTGCAGAAGTCGCGCATCCTGAAAATGCTGCAGAAAAACGGGCACACCGTCGGTTTTCTCGGCGACGGCATCAACGATGCGCCGGCCCTGCGCGATGCGGATGTAGGCATTTCGGTCGACAGCGCGGCGGATATCGCCAAAGAGGCATCGGATATCATCCTGCTGGAAAAGGATCTGATGGTGCTGGAAGAAGGGGTGATCAAAGGCCGTGAGACCTTCGGCAACATCATTAAATATCTGAATATGACCGCCAGTTCTAACTTCGGCAACGTCTTTTCGGTACTGGTGGCCAGCGCGTTTATTCCGTTCCTGCCGATGCTGGCGATTCATCTGCTGATACAGAACCTGATGTACGATCTCTCTCAGCTCTCGCTGCCGTGGGACAAAATGGACAACGAATTTTTGCGCAAACCGCGCAAGTGGGATGCGAAGAACATCGGCCGTTTTATGCTGTGGATTGGACCGACGTCGTCTATTTTTGATATCACCACCTTCGCGCTGATGTGGTACGTGTTTGCGGCGAATAACGTCGAAGCCCAGGCGCTGTTCCAGTCCGGGTGGTTTATTGAAGGGCTGCTGTCGCAAACGCTGGTCGTGCATATGCTGAGAACGCAGAAAATTCCGTTTATTCAGAGTCGGGCGACGCTGCCGGTGCTACTCACTACCGCGGTGATTATGGCGATCGGGATCTACGTTCCGTTCTCGCCAGTGGGAGCGATGGTCGGGCTGGAGCCGCTGCCGCTAAGCTACTTCCCGTGGCTGGTCGCGACGCTGCTCAGCTATTGCCTGGTGGCGCAGGGCATGAAGCGTTTCTATATCAAACGTTTCGGTCAGTGGTTCTGATGATAAGGAGGCGCTGAGATGAACCGTTCTCCGGACACTATCGTCGCGCTGATATTTTTCCTGATGGGGCTGCTGGTGCTCCTGTTAGCAATCTGGCAAATCTTGTTCTGAAAGGGGGGCGCGATGCACAGAGGATCGCTGGATAAAGTCTTTATCCGGGTGGTGATTATCGCATTCATCATTATTTTGCTGACAATCTGGATTAGATAAGGGCTTTTTGTCTCGCCTGTTTGCCGGGCAGCGGCTAACGTCATGCCCGGCCTACTGTTCACGTACAGGAAATTGAATTTTTTCAGCCCTGGAATGTGGTGGTTGAAATTTGACCATTTTTTATTGGTACGCCAGCAGACAAACCGGCACTACGAGAGGATGGTCATTTCGGCATTTTAAGGCAGTTTTTGTACTTTCAGCGAATAGCAGGCGGATCTTACCTGCGTCAGGCCGGGATATACCTCATCAGACCGATCTCGCGCGCATGGGTTTTCAGTCCCTGAACATTCAGACCTGTCACCGCATGGCGGTAAACCATCACTTCTGTGCAAATCGATATCGCACAGGCCACCGGTGGCGCGATGCTTACCGGGCAACTGAGGGCACTTGCTCCGCCCAAAAACCTTCGCAGCACGATAACCACGCTTTGGCGCTGTGTGAGAGATACACCCCTTCGCGCCAAATCATCCCCAACTGCCAGCGCAACTCGCTTTCCAGCGGGATCCAGCGCAGCGTATTTTTGTCCAGCCGTTCGCAGATGGGCTCCGGCAGAATGGCAATCCCCACGCCCGCCTGCACCATCGCCGCAAGAAAGTCCCACTGTCCGCTGCGTACCGCGATACGCGGCTTGACGTCATGCTCACTGAACAACTGCATTAACTGGCGGCTCAGGGCGAAATCTTCGTTGTAGATTAACAGCGGATGCTCGGCCAGCGCTTCTGGCGATACGGACTGGCAGGTGGTCCACTGACCGGAACGTGGCACCAGTACGCACAGGGGGTGGCTGAATACAGGTAACGTCGCCAGACCACTTTCTTCTTCCACGGGTAGCGCGGTCATCGCGACGTCCAGTTCACCATTCATCACCGCCTGCTGCACCGTTAACCCGCCAAACTCGGAAACCTTGAGCTCTACGCCGGGGTAACGCTGGCGAAACAGGCCGATCGGTCCGGCCATCAGCATGCCGACCATCGGCGGGATGCCAAGGCGCAGCAGCCCTTTGTTGAGATGGTTGATGTCGCCCAGTTCGGCTTCCAGTTGACGAAACTCGGCCAGAATCGCCAGCCCGCGTTCAAACACCACGCGACCGGTATCGGTGAGCAATAGCTTGCGGCCGTCGCGGATCAGCAGCGTACAGTTCAGTTCATCTTCCAGATTTTTCAACATCTTGCTGATGGTCGGTTGGGTGACAAAGAGCTTCTCTGCTGCGCGGGTGAAGCTCTGTTGGCGCACCACTTCAACAAAATAACGCAGCGTTCTGATATCCATGAGTATTCCTTCCGACTATGCCTGTAATGATTTTAATTCATTTCAGTCATCGGCGGGGTCTCTCTATACTGGCGTTCCCTATTATTTTTCAGGATGTTCCCTCATGGCTGTGGCGATAAGCCGCGTTACGCCTGCCGTTTTGCAACGACTTCAGGTTCCGGTTCAGGTACTGCTGTATGCAGGTTTGTTTATCGTTGCGCAATATCTTGTCTCCTGGCTGCATCTGCCGTTACCGGCCAATCTGGTGGGGATGGTGTTGATGCTAGCGCTGATTGTCTGTCGCATCCTGCCGCTGAGCTGGGTTCGCGCCGGGGCGCGCTGGCTACTGGCGGAGATGCTGCTGTTTTTTGTTCCGGCGGTCGTGGCGGTGGTGAACTATGCCCATCTGCTGCTGGTGGACGGCTGGCGGATTTTTTCGGTCATTGCGATCAGTACGCTAATGGTGCTCGGTGCCACGGCATGGGTGGTGGATAAGGTCTATCGCTATGAGATAAGCAGGTTAAACCGTGACTAATCTCCAGCTCAGCGTGCTCTGCCTGGCGATTACGCTGGTTATCTATTTCGCCAATAAACGTCTGTACCGTCGTTTTCGTAAGCTGCCGTTGATGCCGCTGGTCCTCACGCCCGCGCTGCTGGTGTTGATGCTGGTGTTGGGGCATATCTCCTGGCAAAGCTATATCGGTGAATCCCACTGGTTGTTGTGGCTGCTTGGCCCGGCAACGATCGCCTTTGCCGTGCCGGTTTACGACAATTTCGCCATCATCAAACGTCACTGGATGTCACTGACCGCAGGCGTGGTGACGGCAACGGTGGTCGCGGTGACCAGTTCCGTCTGGCTGGCGCGCTTATTTACCCTGCCGGACGAAATTCAGCGCAGCCTGGCGGTGCGTTCGGTGACCACGCCGTTTGCCCTTGCGGCGGCTGAACCATTGGGTGGGCAGCCGGATTTAGTGGCGCTGTTCGTGGTGGTAACCGGCGTCTTTGGCATGGCAGTCGGGGATGCGCTGTTTTTACGTCTGTCGATTCGTGAAGGGATGGCGAAAGGCGCAGGATTTGGCGCGGCGTCGCACGGCGCGGGAACGGCGCGCTCGTATGAGCTTGGTCAGCAGGAGGGCGTGGTTGCCAGCCTGGTGATGATGCTTTCCGGTGTGGTGATGGTGCTGGTCGCCCCGCTGGTGGCAAGGCTGATGTTCTGAGAATGGATCCCCGGTCAGCGTGACCGGGGAAAAGCGTGTCGATTAGTGGGCGCGGCCTTGTTCGACGCCGAAGCCCGTCTGGGAACGGATAAACTGAGCACGGAACTGCTCACGCTCGCGATTCCCTTCTGCCGAGTTATCCGTGGCAGAGAAGAACCAGATCCCCAGGAATGCCACGGTAATGGAGAACAGCGCCGGGTATTCATACGGGAAGATAGCTTTTTCGTGGCCGAGGATTTGTACCCAAATGGTGGGGCCAAGAACCATCAGCACGACGGCCGTCAGCAGACCCAACCAGCCGCCCATCATCGCGCCACGCGTGGTCAGCTTCGACCAGTACATGGAAAGCAGGATGATCGGGAAGTTGCAGCTCGCGGCGATAGCAAACGCCAGACCCACCATGAAAGCGATGTTCTGATTCTCGAACAGCACGCCGAGAATAATCGCAATCACGCCCAGCACCAGCACGGTGATTTTCGACACCCGCAACTCTTCACGTTCGGTCGCCCCTTTACGGAACACGTTTGCATACAGATCGTGAGAAACCGCAGATGCTCCCGCCAGCGTCAGGCCAGCGACGACCGCCAGAATGGTGGCGAACGCCACGGCGGAAATAAAGCCGAGGAACAGGTTACCACCCACCGCATTCGCCAGATGTACCGCCGCCATGTTGTTCCCGCCAATCAATGCACCCGCCGCGTCTTTATACGCCGGATTGGCACCGACCAGCATGATGGCGCCAAAGCCGATGATGAAGGTCAGGATGTAGAAATAACCCATAAAACCGGTGGCATAGAACACGCTCTTACGCGCTTCGCGGGCATCGCTGACCGTGAAGAAACGCATCAGGATGTGCGGCAGGCCTGCCGTACCAAACATCAGGCCGAGCCCCAGTGAGAGCGCGGAGATTGGGTCTTTCACCAACCCGCCTGGGCTCATAATCGCAGAGCCTTTCGGGTGAACCGCCATCGCTTCGGTGAACAGGTTATTGAAGCTAAAGCCGACGTGCTTCATCACCATAAAGGCCATAAAGCTGGCGCCGAACAGCAGCAGCACGGCTTTGATGATCTGCACCCACGTGGTTGCCAGCATGCCGCCGAACAGCACGTACATCATCATCAGCACGCCGACCAGCACCACCGCAATGTGGTAGTTCAGGCCGAACAGCAGTTCAATCAGTTTGCCCGCACCGACCATTTGTGCAATCAGATAAAGGGCAACCACCACCAGCGAACCGCAGGCCGACAGAATACGGATCGGGCCTTGCTTCAGGCGATAAGAGGCCACATCGGCAAAGGTATAGCGACCGAGGTTACGCAGACGCTCGGCGATCAGGAACAGGATGATCGGCCAGCCGACGAGGAAGCCCAGCGAGTAGATCAACCCGTCATAGCCGGAGGTAAACACCAGTGCGGAGATCCCGAGGAACGACGCCGCCGACATGTAATCGCCCGCAATTGCCAGTCCGTTCTGGAAGCCGGTGATATTTCCGCCCGCCGTATAGTAGTCGCTGCGTGAACGTACGCGTTTAGAGGCCCAGTACGTAATACCCAGCGTAAACACAACGAAAATCAGAAACATGACAATCGCCTGCCAGTTGGTTGGCTGGCGTTGTACTGCACCGCTAATGGCATCCGCCGCGTTGGCCGCGAAGGGTAGTGTGGCGGCAAGCGCCGTCAGGACTCTCTTCATAATGCGTTAACCTCGTGCAGTACTGCCTTGTTCAGACGGTCAAATTCGCCGTTCGCCCGCCAGATGTAGATGCCGGTCAGAACGAAAGAGATCAGAATCACCCCCACGCCAATCGGAATACCCCGGGTGACGCTGGTTCCCTCATGAAGCGGGGTTCCCAGCCAGCCAGGCGCAAAAGCAATCAGTAGAATAAAGCTGATATAGACCACCAGCATGATGATCGACAGTATCGTGGCAAACCGTTGCCTTTTTTCAACTAATTCCCTGAAACGCGCACTGTCTTCTATCCGCTGATAAATGGTGTCATTCATCACAGAGTCTCCAGAGGCCCCCTGAGTCTTTCACGCCACAGATGCGTTGGCCGCACTTGCACACCCCAGTCACATAGTGAACGATGTGACCGGGGATGAGCTCGCTTGCCGCCTTCCTGTGACACGAAATCCTTTGGGGAGGTTTTTATATTTCCCCTCCCAATGAAGAGAGGGTAGGGTCAGAACTTGTAGGGGCGTAGGCCGGATCAGCGCAACGCCATCCGGCATCTTTTTATTATGATGGCATCGCGATGGCCTGCTTCTCTTCGAGCAGCTTCTCTACCACGCCAGGATCGGCGAGCGTCGAGGTATCGCCCAGATTGCTGGTATCGCCCGCCGCGATCTTGCGCAAAATACGGCGCATGATTTTGCCGGAACGGGTTTTTGGCAGTGAGTCGGTCCAGTGCAGCACGTCTGGCGTCGCCAGCGGGCCAATCTCTTTACGTACCCAGTTGCGCACGTCGGCGTACAGTTCAGGCGACGGCTCTTCGCCGTGATTCAGCGTCACATAGGCATAAATCGCCTGGCCCTTGATGTTATGCGGAATGCCGACCACCGCCGCTTCGGCAATCTTGGGATGCGCCACCAGCGCGGATTCAATTTCCGCCGTGCCCAGACGGTGACCGGAGACGTTCAGCACGTCGTCAACGCGCCCGGTGATCCAGTAGTAACCGTCTTCGTCACGACGCGCGCCGTCGCCGCTGAAGTACATGTTTTTAAAGGTTGAGAAGTAGGTTTGCTCAAAGCGATCGTGATCGCCGAACAGCGTACGCGCCTGTCCAGGCCAGGAATCGGTGATCACCAGGTTGCCTTCGGTGGCCCCTTCCTGCGGATGGCCTTCGTTATCCACCAGCGCCGGCTGCACGCCGAAGAACGGGCGGGTAGCGGAACCCGCTTTCAGTTCGGTTGCGCCCGGCAGCGGGGTGATCATGAAGCCACCGGTTTCGGTCTGCCACCAGGTATCCACCACCGGGCATTTTTCGTTACCGATCTTTTTCCAGTACCACTCCCACGCTTCCGGGTTGATCGGCTCGCCAACCGATCCCAGAATGCGCAGCGATGAGCGGTCAGTGCCCTCAATCGCCTTATCGCCTTCCGCCATCAGGGCGCGGATCGCCGTCGGCGCGGTGTAGAGAATATTGACCTTATGCTTATCCACCACCTGGCTCATGCGCGCCGGCGTCGGCCAGTTCGGCACGCCTTCAAACATCAGCGTGGTAGCGCCGCAGGCCAGCGGCCCATACAGCAGGTAGCTATGTCCGGTAACCCAACCCACATCGGCGGTGCACCAGTAGATATCGCCCGGATGGTAATCAAACACATATTTAAAGGTCGTTGCGGCATATACCAGATAGCCGCCGGTGGTGTGCAACACGCCCTTCGGTTTACCGGTGGAGCCCGAGGTATAGAGGATGAACAGCGGATCTTCGGCGTTCATCTCTGCGGGTTGATGCTCAGGGCTGGCTTTTTCAATCAGATCGCTCCACCACAGGTCGCGACCTTCCTGCCACTCGATGTTGCCGCCGGTGCGCTTGAGTACAACCACATGCTCGATGGTTTTCACGTTCGGGTTTTTCAGCGCATCGTCGACGTTTTTCTTCAGCGGAATGCTGCGACCAGCGCGCACGCCTTCATCAGCGGTAATCACCAGCTTCGAACTGGAATCAATGATGCGACCGGCGACCGCTTCCGGCGAGAAACCGCCGAAGATCACCGAATGTATGGCACCAATGCGGGCGCAGGCCAGCATCGCGACGGCGGCCTCTGGCACCATTGGCATATAGATCGCCACCACATCGCCTTTTTTAATCCCCAGATCCTGCAGCGTATTGGCGAAACGGCAGACATCGCGATGCAGTTCGCGATAGCTAATATGTTTGCTCTGCGAGGCGTCATCGCCTTCCCAGATGATGGCGGTGCGTTCGCCATTTTCCTGCAGGTGGCGGTCGAGACAGTTGGCCGCCAGGTTCAGCGTGCCGTCCTCATACCATTTAATGGAGACATTGCCCGGTGCGAAAGAGGTGTTCTTCACTTTCTGGTACGGCGTGATCCAGTCGAGAATTTTTCCCTGCTCGCCCCAGAAGGTATCTGGCTCGTTAATAGATTGTTGATACTTCGCTTCGTACTGCTCCGGATTTATCAGGCAACGATCCGCAATGTTTGCGGGAATAGCGTGTTTGTGAATTTGGCTCATGGCTTTTGTTCTCCTTGTAGGATGTTAATAATATGTCTCACAAACGTTAAATGTAGGGGCTTTGACAGTTTTGTTTAGCTTTTGCGCGACAGATCACGCAATACAGGAATTGTGCAAATTAACGGCAATACGTTTTTTGAAGGAAACCAACAAAAGTTGGTAAAATCTTTCCGTTACAGAGGGTTATGTTAATTATTCACGAACGGTGATCGAGGTCGAAAAAGAGGAAAGGAGTAGAGAAAAAACGGCTTGACTAACTCTAAAGTGGTATTTTACATACACTTACAATTGATTAAAGACAACATTTTGAGTGTGGTTTTTTGTTACATCTAGATTAGGGCAATGTCATGGCGGTGTGTGTGGTTATCGTCATGGATAGAATAAAAAAGAACCGTCATTGAACGCAATGGCGCAATCTGGATGAGACCTCTATGGCAAGGATTACACTACGCGCACGTCGTTTCTTCAGCCTGATCGTACCGCTGTTTTTCATTTCTGCGGTTTATGCTGAGCAAACGCCCGAACCCGCAAAATCAGTTACCGTTGAAGCGAAGAATGAAGTCTTCGCCCCTCAGCATCCCGATCAATACCTCTCATGGAAAGCGACTTCAGAGCAATCAAAACGCGAAGACGCGTTAGCGGAAGATCCCCGTCTGGTGATCTTGTGGGCGGGATATCCGTTCTCCCGTGATTACAACAAACCGCGTGGGCACGCCTATGCGGTGACCGACGTGCGTGAAACCTTACGTACCGGCGCCCCAAAAAACGCTGAAGACGGTCCATTGCCAATGGCCTGCTGGAGCTGTAAAAGCCCGGACGTGGCGCGTTTGATCCAGAAAGATGGCGAAGACGGCTACTTCCACGGCAAATGGGCGCGCGGCGGCCCGGAAATCGTGAATAACCTGGGCTGCGGCGACTGCCATAAAACGGCGTCACCTGACTTTGCGAAAGGTAAACCTGAGCTGACGTTGTCTCGTCCGTATGCGGAACGTGCGATGGAGACCATCGGTAAGCCTTTCGATAAAGCCGGTCGTTTCGACCAGCAGTCGATGGTTTGCGGGCAATGCCACGTTGAATATTATTTTGACGGCAAAGACAAAGCCGTGAAGTTCCCGTGGGATGACGGCATGAAAGTCGAAGACATGGAGAAATACTATGACGCCATTACCTTCTCTGACTGGACCAACTCGCTGTCAAAAGCGCCGATGCTGAAAGCACAGCATCCGGAATATGAAACCTGGAGCGTGGGTATTCACGGCAAAAACAATGTGACCTGTATTGACTGTCATATGCCGAAAGTGCAGAACGCCGAAGGAAAACTCTATACCGATCATAAGATTGGCAATCCGTTCGACAACTTCCCGCAAACCTGTGCGAACTGCCATACCCAGGACAAAGCCTCTCTGCAAAACGTGGTCGCTGAGCGTAAGAAGGCAATCAATGGGCTGAAAATCAAAGTTGAAGATCAACTGGTTCGTGCGCACTTCGAAGCGAAAGCGGCCTGGGATGCGGGCGCAACGGAAGCGGAAATGAAGCCGATTCTGAGCGATATCCGTCACGCGCAGTGGCGCTGGGATCTGGCCATTGCCTCTCACGGTATCCATATGCACGCCCCGGAAGAAGGTCTGCGGATGTTAGGTATCGCGATGGACAAAGCCGCCGATGCGCGGACTAAGCTGGCGCGTCTGTTGGCAACCAAAGGCATTACCCATGAAATCGCGATTCCGGATATCTCCACCAAAGAGAAAGCCCAGGCGGCCATTGGTCTGAACATGCAGCAGATTAATGCCGATAAACAGGACTTTATCAAAACGGTGATCCCGCAGTGGGAAGAACAGGCGCGTAAAAACGGTTTGTTAAGCCAATAACCCCATTCCGCCTCGCAAGGGGCGGATAACTCAACGGAGTGAATATGAGCGTATTACGTTCGTTATTAACTGCTGGGGTGCTGGCGTCAGGTCTGTTATGGAGCCTGAGTGGAATAACCGCCACGCCAACGCCGCAGGAATCGGAACGCTGGACGGTGACGCCACAGCGTAGCCCGGATGCCGCGTGTCTGGACTGTCACAAGCCGGATACCGAAGGGATGCATGGTAAGCATGCGTCCGTGACCAATCCGAACAATAAACTGCCGGTCACCTGTACTAACTGTCATGGCAAGCCATCGCCTCAGCACCGTGAAGGGGCGAAGGATGTGATGCGCTTTAACGAGCCGATGTACAACGTGGAGCAGCAGAACAGCGTTTGTCTGTCCTGCCACTTGCCTGAACAGTTGCAAAAAGCGTTCTGGCCGCACGATGTCCACGTGACTAAAGTGGCCTGCGCCAGTTGTCATTCGCTGCATCCGAAGCAAGACACGATGCAGACGTTAAGCGATAAAGGACGAGTTAAGATTTGCGTCGATTGCCACAGCGATCAGCGTAACAACCCGAACTTTAATCCGGCGTCTGTGCCCTTGCTTAAGGAGCATCCATGAGTTGCTCTCGTCGCCAGTTCATCACCGGCGTCGGCGCGCTGGTGGCCGTCAGCGGTACTGCAGGACGCGTGGTGGCGAAAACGTTGAATATCAACGGCGTGCGATACGGCATGGTGCATGATGAATCATTATGCATCGGCTGTACCGCCTGTATGGATGCCTGTCGGGAAGTCAACAACGTGCCGGAAGGCGTGTCGCGACTGACCATCATTCGCAGCGAACCGCTGGGCACGTTTCCGGATGTGAAGTACCGCTTCTTCCGCCATTCGTGCCAGCACTGCGATCACGCGCCGTGCGTTGACGTCTGCCCGACCGGGGCGTCGTATCGCGATGCCGCGAATGGCATCGTGGATGTGAACCCGAATCTCTGCGTCGGCTGTCAGTACTGCATCGCCGCGTGTCCGTACCGCGTGCGCTTTATCCATCCGGTCACGAAAACAGCGGATAAATGCGATTTTTGCCGTAAAACCAATCTGAAAGCGGGCAAACTGCCTGCCTGCGTCGAGTCTTGCCCGACGAAGGCGCTGACGTTTGGTAATCTGGACGATCCTGACAGCGATATTTCCCGGCTGCTGCGGCAGAAAACCACCTATCGCTACAAGCTGGCGCTGGGTACCAAACCGAAGGTCTACCGCGTTCCCTTTAAATATGGGGAGGTGAGCCAATGACAAACGCATCTGCTTTCCACTTTGAATCGCTGGTGTGGGACTGGCCCATCGCCATCTATCTGTTTCTGATCGGCATCTCTGCCGGACTGGTGACGCTGTCAATCCTGCTGCGCCGTTACCATCCGGAGGCGGGTGGAGCGGACAGTACGCTGCTGCGTACCACGCTGGTCGTGGGGCCGGGGGCGATTATTCTCGGCCTGCTGATTCTGATCTTCCACCTGACGCGTCCCTGGACCTTCTGGAAACTGATGTTCCACTATAGCTTTACGTCGGTGATGTCGATGGGGGTTCTGCTATTCCAGCTTTATATGGTGGTGCTGATTCTGTGGCTGGCCATCATCTTTCAAAAAGAGGTGATGGCTCTGCAACAGCGTTGGTTCCCCCGTCTGGGACTGGTGCAGAAAGTGTTGACGCTGTTAACGCCGTTCAACCGTGGACTCGAAACGCTAATGTTGGTACTGGCGGTGCTGCTGGGTGCCTACACCGGTTTCCTGCTTTCGGTGCTGAAATCGTATCCGTTCCTGAATAACCCGATCCTGCCGGTGCTGTTCCTGTTTTCCGGGATCTCCTCCGGTGCGGCGGTGGCGCTGATTGCGATGGCATTACGTCAGCGTGGTAATCCGCACAGTACCGAGGCGCATTTTATTCACCGCGTGGAAACCCCGGTGGTGTGGCTGGAGATCTTCCTGCTGGTCGCCTTCTTTGTGGGGCTGGCTCTGGGCGATGACGGCAAAATGCGCGCGCTGTCGGCGGCGCTGGGTGGCGGCTTCTGGACCTGGTGGTTCTGGCTCGGCGTCGCGGGGCTGGGACTGATCGTTCCCATGTTACTGAAACCCTGGGCCAACCGCGGTTCGACGTTTCATGGTGTGCTGGCGGTCTGTGGTGCCAGCCTGACGGGCGTGCTGTTACTGCGCTTTTTCATTCTTTATGCTGGACAGCTCACGGTTGCATAAGCATGGCTGTGAGGGAAAGGTGATTTCTGGACGTACTCCTTCCTGAAGCCGGTTTTCTGGCACTGTTATTCAGCCTCGGGGTCAACGTGTTGACCCCGCTTGCCGTACTGGCAGGTGAACGCCAGCGCTGGCAGAGCGTAATGCGTCTGGCGAGCGTGGGCGTCTGGGCGCAATTTGCGTGCCTGCTGCTCGCCTTCTTGATTCTGGTGTTTTGCTTTCTGACCAGCGATTTCTCAGTTATCTATGTGGCCCAACATAGTCACAGCCTGTTGTCGTGGGGACTCAAGCTGGCGGCGGTGTGGGGCGGTCACGAAGGATCTCTGCTGCTGTGGGTGTTATTTCTGTCCGGCTGGAGCGCGCTGTTTGCCTGGCGTTATCGCCGCGAATCTGATCCTCTGTTTCCCTTCACACTCGGCGTACTCTCGGCGATCACCGCATTGCTGCTGCTGTTTGTGGTGTTCTGGTCCGATCCGTTTGTCCGTATCTTTCCGCCAGCGATAGAAGGGCGCGATCTCAACCCGATGCTGCAACATCTGGGGCTGATCCTGCATCCGCCATTGCTGTATCTGGGGTACGGCGGCCTGATGGTCGCTGCCGGAGTGGCGCTGGCGTCATTGCTGCGCGGTGATTTCACGACGTTGACCGCCTGGGTGTGCTGGCGCTGGGCGCTGCCCGGTTGGTGTGCGCTGACGCTTGGCATCATTCTCGGTTCATGGTGGGCCTATTGCGAACTGGGGTGGGGCGGCTGGTGGTTCTGGGACCCGGTGGAAAACGCGTCTTTATTACCCTGGCTTTCTGCCAGTGCGCTGCTGCACAGCCTGTATGTGTCGCGTGAACGCGGCATTTTTCGCCACTGGTCGCTACTGCTGGCCATTGTCACGCTCATCCTCTCTTTGCTGGGCACGCTGATTGTCCGTTCCGGTATTCTCGTTTCTGTACACGCTTTTGCGCTGGATAATGTGCGCGCCGTGCCGCTGTTTGCCCTCTTTGCCATTCTGAGTCTGGCCGCGCTCGGCTTGTACGGCTGGCGCGCGCGGGCTAACCAACAGGCCGTTCGTCTGAGCGGCTGGTCACGCGAAATGCTGATTCTGGCAGCGCTGCTGCTCTTTTGCGCGGTGCTGCTGATCGTACTGATTGGCACGCTCTACCCGATGATTTATGGCCTGCTGGGCTGGGGACGACTCTCCGTTGGCGCGCCCTATTTTAACCGCGCCACCTTGCCGTTTGGCTTGCTGATGTTGGTGGTGATCGTGACAGCGATGGTCAGAAGCCGGAAGAGGGCCGTACACCGCCAGCTTCCGGCGCTGCTGGCGCACGCAGGTGTGCTGGTTTTTGCCGCGGGGATCCTCTTCTCCAGCGGCAGTCGTCAGGAGGTAAGCCTTAACCTGAGCCCAGGTCAGCAGGTTGAACTGGCGGGGTACACCTTCCGCTTTGAACGGCTGGATCTGGCCGCGAAAGGGAACTACACCACCGAAAAGGCGCTTATTACGCTGTGGCAGGGCGACAAACGAATCGGTAGCCTGACGCCCGAGCGGCGCTTTTATTCCGCCCGTCGCCAGCAAATGATGGAACCTGGCATTCACTGGGATCTGCTTCATGACTGGTATGCGGTGATGGGTGAAAAAACGGGCGAGGAACGGTATGCCCTGCGCCTGTATGTGCAAAGCGGCGTGCGCTGGATTTGGGGCGGGGGGCTGTTGATGATTGCCGGGGCGCTGCTCAGCGGCTGGCGTGGGAGAAAGCGCGATGCGTAATGAACCGCGGTTTTTGTCGGGGGGATTGCCGGATGGCGGCGCATGGTTTAAGCACGGCGCAGGCCTGATAAGCGCAGCGTCATCAGGCACCATCATTGCGTTTATCTTACTGCTGGTTATCTCCTTTTCCGCTCACGCTCAGGTGGTTGATACCTGGGCTTTTGAGAACCCGCAGCAGCAGGAAAAGGCGTTGTCGATTGCCAGCCAGCTTCGCTGTCCGCAGTGCCAGAATCAAAACTTGCTGGAATCCAATGCGCCGGTTGCGGTCAGCATGCGCCACCAGGTCTATACGATGGTGGCAGAAGGGAAAGATGAAGCTGAAATCACCGCCTGGATGACCGCGCGGTACGGTGATTTTGTCCGCTATAACCCACCGCTCACCGGGCAGACGCTGCTGCTGTGGGCATTGCCGTGCCTGCTGTTGCTGCTGGTTGGAGGGATTTTGTGGCGCGTCAGCAGGCTAAAAGGGGGCAACGATGAGACAACCTGAACCGTCACGCCCGATGCCTGTCAGACGACTGACTCTGGCGGCAGTGCTGATGGTCATCGTCTGTCTGTGCGGCTATCTGCTGTCGCCGAAATGGCAGGCCGTGCGAGACGAACAACGACGACTGGCCGATCCGCTGCATGAATTTGCAGAAACCGCGACGCCGGAGGCCCAACTGATAGCCCTGCAAAAACAGATTCGCGCCAACCCCCAGGACAGCGAAAAGTGGGCGCTCCTCGGCGAGTATTATCTGTGGCGCAATGATTACGATAATGCGCTGCTGGCTTATGGTCAGGCGCTGCGTAACCGTGGAGAGAATGCGGAGATCTATTCGGCGCTGGCGACCGTGCTCTACTACCAGGCCGGGCAGCACATGACGCTGGCGACCCGCGAGATGATTGATAAGGCGCTGGCGCTGGATGCCGGGGAAGTGACTGCGCTGATGCTACTGGCGTCGGATGCATTTATGCAGGCGGATTACAAACAGGCGATTTTGCAGTGGCAAAAAGTCCTGGATTTGAATTCGCCGCGGGTGAATCGTGCGCAGCTGATAGACTCGATAAATATGGCAAAGTTATTACAGAACCGACAGAAATAGATTTGTGATTTTGCGCGATTTATCTGTTTAAAAAACAGGCAAATGAACCTCGCCGCCAAAATAATTCATGACGGTTATAATTCAAAAACGCAGATTTAAAAATCTTTCCATAACAAATAGTTATGCAATATAAACCCGATAAATTCGCGTTATTATGCATTATTTCAGCGAAAAGCCCTGTTCTTAAAGGGTTGCGCAAGATGCCCTGCAAATGGTACTGATTATACACCCGTCATACTTCAAGCTGCAGGTGTGTTGGCTTCCTGCAACTCGGACTATTTAGGGTATAGCGTTAAAAAACTCTACTAACCAACGCAACACAATTCATACCCTTTCAGTATGTATCCATTCCTGCGCGATGAACAGGAGTGGCGTTCCATTGAGGAAGTTCGTCGTTATGAAAAGTTTTAAACTCAGTCTGGCCTGGCAGATCCTGATTGCCATGGTGCTGGGCATTTTACTCGGCAGTTATCTGCATTATCACAGCGACAGCCGCGAGTGGCTGATTGCAAACCTGCTCTCTCCGGCAGGGGATATCTTTATCCATCTGATTAAAATGATCGTCGTGCCGATTGTGATCTCCACGCTGATTGTCGGGATTGCCGGTGTCGGCGATGCGAAACAACTGGGACGTATCGGCGCGAAAACCATTCTCTATTTCGAAGTGATCACGACGATTGCCATTATCCTCGGGATTACGCTGGCGAACGTCTTCCAGCCGGGTTCCGGCATTGATATGTCGCAACTGGCGACCGTGGACATTTCGAAATACCAGAACACGACGGCAGAGGTGCAAAGCCACGCGCATGGCCTGATGGGCACCATTCTGTCGCTGGTCCCGACAAACATCGTTGCTTCGATGGCGAAAGGCGACATGCTGCCAATCATCTTCTTCTCGGTGCTGTTTGGTCTGGGGCTTTCCTCGCTACCGGCAACACATCGTGAGCCGCTGGTGACGGTGTTCCGCTCCATTTCCGAAACCATGTTTAAAGTGACGCACATGGTCATGCGCTATGCACCCGTCGGGGTATTCGCGCTGATCGCCGTGACCGTGGCGAACTTCGGTTTTGCCTCGCTGTGGCCGTTGGCGAAGCTGGTGCTGTTGGTTCACTTCGCGATCCTGTTCTTCGCGCTGGTGGTGCTGGGTATCGTCGCGCGTATTTGCGGACTGAGTATCTGGATCCTGATCCGCATTCTGAAAGATGAATTGATTCTGGCGTATTCCACCGCCAGCTCTGAAAGCGTACTGCCGCGAATTATCGAGAAGATGGAAGCCTACGGTGCGCCAGCCTCTATCACCAGTTTTGTGGTGCCGACCGGCTACTCATTTAACCTCGATGGCTCGACCCTGTATCAGAGTATTGCGGCGATCTTCATCGCGCAGTTGTACGGTATCGACCTGTCGCTGTGGCAGGAAATCGTGCTGGTGCTGACGCTGATGGTGACATCGAAAGGGATTGCTGGCGTGCCGGGCGTCTCCTTCGTGGTATTGCTGGCAACGCTTGGTAGCGTGGGCATCCCGCTGGAAGGCCTGGCCTTTATCGCCGGGGTCGACCGTATTCTCGACATGGCGCGTACGGCGCTGAACGTGGTGGGGAATGCGCTGGCGGTACTGGTTATCGCCAAATGGGAACACAAGTTTGATCGCAAAAAAGCGCTGGCGTATGAGCGCGAAGTACTGGGTAAATTCGATAAGACTGCCCAGTAACGGTAAACGGTCTGCCGGATGGCGCTGCGCCTTATCCGGCCTACGAGTCGACATCGCTTGTAGGCCTGATAAGCAAAGCGCCATCAGGTAATCTGAGTCAGCCGTTCGTTAATCGGTCAAACTCTTCGCAGCCGGTATCGAATCCTTCGGTACAGCTCAGATTCAACCAGTGCAGCGCCTTCTGTTTATTCTTCTCAATAAAGCCCTGTTCGCCGTTCAGAAACATCATTCCCGCCCAGTATTCGGAATACCCGGTGCGAGAGATGGCGGAACTGCGTTTGAAGTACCAGGTCGCTTTATCATCATCAGCCTGAATCCCGACACCGTTGGCGTAAATCAAACCGAGCAGCATCTGCGCATCTACGGCCACGTCACTCTCCAGATTTTCAGAGGCGTTTTGCAGCAGGGAGATGGCTTTGGGGTAATCGGTTTTACCGGCCTGCGTATTCACCAGAATGCGTGCCAGCGTAATTTCGCCCGCTTTACTGCCCGCCCGGGCGGCCTTCTCCGCCAGCATTTTTGCTTCCGGGTAATCCAGACTGACCGGATTAGTGATTTTAATCTGCGCCAGCAGCGCACAGGCGTCCGCATCGCCATTGTCGGCGGATTTCTGTGCCCAGTATTCGGCTTTGCTTAAATCGCCGAAGCTAAACCAGCTGTCAGCAAGGTAATATTGCGCGCGTTTGTCACCTGCCTCTGCGGCCTGCAAATACTGGCTTCCAGGCTCAGGATCGGCAGCACGGGCAAAGAATGTCATCAATAACATCAATGCAAGAAGTGGTTTCATTATTAAGTTTTAATTAGGGTACGGAATGGACAGTATAAAGAGATCGTATGGATAAAAAAACAGCCTCCAGGGTGGAGGCTGTTGAGATGCATCAACGTTGTGGTTAGCCCATTGCGGTTTCGCGCAGGCGAGCCTTCAGCTTGTTGTATTCATCAATCACGTACTGCTCGGCGGCGGACTGATTGGCAATCGGCTCCACGCGCACGGCGCAATACTTGTACTCTGGCGTTTTGGTAATCGGGCTTAAGTTCTCGGTCACCAGCTCGTTACAGGCACCAATCCACCACTGGTAGGTCATATAGATAGCCCCTTTGTTCGGGCGCTCGCTGACCTGCGCGCGGGTGATAATTTTGCCTTTTCGCGAGTGAACCCACACCAGCGCTTCATCTTCAATGCCCAGACGCGCCGCATCGGCCGCGTTGATTTGCGCATAGCCTGGTTCGTCCGCCAGTGCGGCCAGGGCCGCACAGTTTCCGGTCATCGAACGACAGGAGTAGTGGCCGACTTCACGCACCGTCGACAGTACCATCGGGTACTCGTCGGTGAGTTTATCGATCGGCGCAACCCAGTCGCAGGTGAAGAACTGTGCCATGCCGTTCGGGGTATCAAACTTCTCTTTAAAGAGGTATGAGGTCCCCTGATCGGCGTCTGACGTGTCGCGGCAAGGCCACTGGATGTAGCCCAGTTCGCCCATCTTCTCGTAAGTCGCCCCGTAGAAATCCGGGCACAGATGACGCAACTCATCCCAGATCTCCTGGGTGTTGTTGTAGTGCATCGGATACCCCATCCGGGTGGCGATCTCACTGATGATTTGCCAGTCGGTTTTCAGATCCCACTTCGGCTCAACGGCTTTAAAGAAGCGCTGGAAACCACGGTCAGCAGCGGTAAAGACCCCTTCATGCTCGCCCCACGACGTCGACGGTAAAATGACATCTGCCGCCGATGCGGTTTTGGTCATAAAGATGTCCTGCACGATGACCAGTTCCAGATCCTCAAAGCCTTTGCGCACAGCGGAGAGTTCCGCATCCGTTTGCAACGGATCTTCGCCCATAATGTACGCCGCACGCACTTCGCCATGCGCCGCACGGTGCGGCAGCTCGCTGATGCGATAGCCAGTGTGCGCAGGCAGGCTGTCCACGCCCCAGGCTTTGGCGAATTTCTCGCGGTTAGCCGGATCTTTCACATACTGATAGCCCGGATAGGTATCCGGCAGCGCACCCATATCGCACGCGCCCTGAACGTTGTTCTGGCCACGTACCGGGTTAACGCCCACGCTGGGCTTACCGAGGTTGCCGGTCAGCATCGCGAGGCTGGTCAGTGAACGCACGGTTTCTACACCCTGATAGAACTGGGTGACGCCCATGCCCCACAGGATGGTCGCGCTTTTCGCACCGGCATACATCCGCGCCGCCTGACGAATTTCACTCGCGCTAACGCCGGTTATCTCCTCGACGGACTCCGGCGTATAGCCTTCGACAATCTTGCGGTACTCTTCAAAACCTTCCGTACGGGAGGCGACAAACGCCTGGTCGTACAGATTTTCTTCAATAATGACATGGCCCATCGCGTTCAACAGTGCGATATTCGAGCCGTTTCGCAGAGCGATGTGCATGTCGGCAATGCGCGCGGTTTCAATTTTGCGCGGATCGCAGACGATAATTTTCGCCCCGTTACGTTTAGCGTTAATCACGTGATTCGCCACAATCGGGTGGGAATCCGCCGGATTGTAACCGAAGATAAACACTAAATCGGTGTTATCAATTTCGTTAATGGCATTGCTCATTGCGCCGTTACCGACCGACTGGTGCAGACCTGCAACCGATGGGCCGTGTCAGACGCGAGCGCAGCAGTCAACGTTATTGGTACCAATAACGGCGCGCGCAAATTTTTGCATGATGTAGTTGGTTTCATTCCCGGTGCCGCGCGACGAGCCGGTCGTCTGGATGGCATCAGGGCCGTATTTCGCTTTAATGGCGCTCAGGTGTTCGGCGACGTAATTCAGCGCTTCATCCCAGGAAACTGATTCCAGTTTGCCGCCACGCTGGCGACGAATCATAGGCGTTTTCAGGCGCGGGGTCAGGATCTGGGTATCGTTAATAAAATCCCAGCCGTAATAGCCCTTCAGACACAGAGTACCCTGATTGGTTTTCCCCTGCGCCGCCTCAGCCCGGACGATTTTGCCGTTATCGACCACCAGGTTTATCTTGCAACCTGATGCGCAATACGGGCAAACCGTGACGACTTTTTTCATCGGTCTCGCTCCAGTTAATCAAATCGCGCATACACGCTTGTCGACCTGAGTATGCATCTTTTATGCCACATTTTAATTGGGGGCTTTCCCTGATATTACGGATAATTTTTGGACAAAACCCTGACGAAAAACAGGCT
>NZ_JBFWLF010000044.1:0-20509 GCF_050252275.1 Citrobacter sp.
TTAGTCACAAGGTGGCATTGTGGATAATGCAGGGGATATTTTTTCTTTCACGGACAGGTAAAAAACCACATGAATCAGAGTCTGCTGGTGACAAAGCGTGATGGTAGTACAGAGCGCATCAATCTCGACAAAATCCATCGGGTTCTGGATTGGGCGGCAGAAGGACTGAATAACGTATCGATCTCTCAGGTCGAACTGCGCTCCCACATCCAGTTTTATGACGGTATCAAGACCTCCGATATCCATGAAACGATCATTAAAGCGGCGGCGGACCTGATCTCCCGCGATGCGCCGGATTATCAGTATCTGGCTGCGCGTCTGGCGATTTTCCATCTGCGTAAAAAAGCCTACGGCGAATTTGAACCGCCGAAACTGTTTGACCATGTGGTGAAAATGGTTGAAATGGGCAAATACGACAATCATCTGCTGGAAGACTACACGGAAGAAGAGTTCAAGCAGATGGACTCGTTCATCGTACACGACCGTGATATGACCTTCTCCTACGCCGCCGTTAAGCAGCTGGAAGGGAAATATCTGGTACAGAACCGTGTCACCGGTGAGATCTACGAAAGCGCCCAGTTCCTCTATATTCTGGTAGCAGCCTGCCTGTTCTCGAATTACCCGCGCGAAACCCGTCTGGAATACGTCAAACGTTTTTATGACGCGGTGTCGACGTTCAAAATTTCTCTGCCGACGCCGATCATGTCCGGCGTTCGTACCCCGACGCGTCAGTTCAGCTCTTGCGTGCTGATCGAGTGCGGCGACAGCCTGGACTCGATCAACGCCACCTCCAGCGCGATTGTGAAATACGTTTCCCAGCGTGCTGGTATCGGTATCAACGCCGGTCGTATCCGTGCGCTGGGCAGCCCGATTCGCGGCGGCGAAGCGTTCCACACCGGCTGTATCCCGTTCTACAAGCACTTCCAGACCGCCGTGAAATCCTGCTCTCAGGGCGGTGTACGCGGTGGTGCGGCCACGCTGTTCTACCCGATGTGGCATCTGGAAGTGGAAAGCCTGCTGGTATTGAAAAACAACCGTGGCGTGGAAGGCAACCGCGTGCGTCACATGGACTACGGCGTACAAATCAACAAACTGATGTACACCCGTCTGCTGAAAGGGGAAGACATTACCCTGTTCAGCCCGTCCGACGTCCCTGGCCTGTATGATGCGTTCTTCGCCGATCAGGACGAGTTCGAGCGTCTGTACACGAAATATGAGAAAGACGACAGCATCCGCAAACAGCGTGTCAAAGCCGTTGAACTGTTCTCGCTGATGATGCAGGAACGCGCCTCTACGGGTCGTATCTATATTCAGAACGTTGACCACTGCAACACCCATAGCCCGTTCGATCCGCAGGTCGCGCCGGTGCGCCAGTCCAACTTATGTCTGGAAATCGCGCTGCCAACCAAACCGCTGATGGATGTGAACGACGAAAACGGTGAAATCGCCCTGTGTACGCTCTCCGCGTTCAACCTGGGAGCAATAAACAGCCTCGAGGAACTGGAAGAGCTGGCGGTACTGGCCGTTCGTGCCCTTGATGCGCTGTTAGATTATCAGGACTACCCGATCCCGGCCGCCAAACGTGGTGCGATGGGGCGTCGTACGCTGGGTATTGGCGTGATTAACTACGCTTACTATCTGGCGAAGCACGGCGTACGTTACTCCGACGGTAGCGCCAACAACCTGACGCACAAAACGTTTGAAGCCATTCAGTACTATCTGCTGAAGGCCTCTAACGAACTGGCGATTGAACAAGGCGCCTGCCCATGGTTTAACGAAACCACCTACGCACAGGGTATTCTGCCGATCGATACTTACAAGAAAGATCTGGATGCCATCACCAGTGAACCGCTGCATCATGACTGGGAAGCGCTTCGTGAGTCCATCAAGACCCACGGTCTGCGTAACTCAACGCTCTCTGCCCTGATGCCGTCCGAGACCTCTTCGCAGATCTCGAACGCCACTAACGGTATTGAGCCGCCGCGCGGTTACGTCAGTATTAAAGCATCGAAAGACGGCATCCTGCGTCAGGTCGTGCCAGACTACGAGCACCTGGGCAACGCCTATGAGCTGCTGTGGGAAATGCCGGGGAATGACGGTTATCTGCAACTGGTCGGGATTATGCAGAAGTTTATCGATCAGTCGATTTCAGCCAACACCAATTACGATCCGTCGCGCTTCCCGTCCGGAAAAGTGCCGATGCAGCAGTTGCTCAAAGACCTGCTCACCGCCTATAAGTTCGGGGTCAAAACGCTGTATTATCAGAACACCCGCGACGGCGCGGAAGATGCCCAGGACGATCTGGTGCCATCCATTCAGGACGATGGCTGCGAAAGCGGCGCATGTAAGATTTAATCTGTTGCTGGATGGCGGCGAAAAGCCTCATCCGGCCTACAAAATCAATCGGATGTTGTAGGCCGGATAAGCGAAGCGCCATCCGGCATTACACAGCTGACAGGACTCACTTCAATGGCATACACCACATTTTCACAGACGAAAAACGATCAACTGCTGGAGCCGATGTTTTTTGGTCAGCCGGTTAACGTGGCCCGCTACGATCAGCAAAAATATGACATCTTCGAAAAGCTGATCGAAAAACAACTCTCCTTCTTCTGGCGTCCTGAAGAGGTTGACGTTTCACGCGACCGCATCGACTACCAGGCGCTGCCAGAGCATGAAAAACACATTTTTATCAGCAATCTGAAGTACCAGACGCTGCTGGATTCTATTCAGGGGCGTAGCCCGAACGTGGCACTGCTGCCGCTGATCTCCATTCCGGAACTGGAAACCTGGGTCGAAACCTGGGCCTTCTCCGAGACCATTCACTCGCGCTCTTACACCCATATCATTCGTAATATCGTTAACGATCCGGCTATTGTGTTTGATGACATCGTCACCAACGAGCAGATCCAGAAACGTGCGGAAGGCATTTCCAGCTATTACGATGAGCTGATTGAGATGACCAGCTACTGGCACCTGCTGGGCGAAGGGACGCACACCGTGAACGGCAAAACCGTCACCGTGAACCTGCGTGCGCTGAAGAAAAAACTGTATCTGTGCCTGATGAGCGTCAACGCGCTGGAAGCAATCCGCTTCTACGTCAGCTTCGCCTGCTCATTCGCTTTCGCCGAGCGTGAACTGATGGAAGGCAACGCTAAAATCATTCGCCTGATTGCCCGTGACGAAGCGCTGCACTTGACTGGCACTCAGCACATGCTGAACCTGCTGCGCAGCGGCGTTGACGATCCGGAAATGGCGGAAATTGCCGAAGAGTGTAAGCAGGAGTGCTATGACCTGTTTGTGCAGGCCGCCCTGCAGGAAAAAGAGTGGGCAGACTATCTGTTCCGCGACGGTTCAATGATCGGCCTGAACAAAGACATTCTGTGCCAGTACGTCGAATACATCACCAACATTCGTATGCAGGCGGTCGGTCTGGATCTGCCGTTCCAGACCCGTTCCAACCCGATCCCGTGGATCAACACCTGGCTGGTGTCCGATAACGTTCAGGTGGCCCCGCAGGAAGTGGAAGTGAGTTCTTATCTGGTCGGGCAGATCGACTCTGAAGTCGATACCGACGATCTGAGTAACTTCCAGCTCTGATGGGACGCGTCACGCTGCGCATCACTGGCACACAGTTGCTGTGCCAGGATGAACACCCTTCCCTGCTCGCCGCGCTTGAATCGCACAACGTTGAAGTGGAATATCAGTGCCGCGAAGGCTATTGCGGCTCTTGCCGCTGCCGTCTGATTGCAGGTCAAGTGGACTGGATCGCCGAGCCGTTAGCATTCATTCAGCCCGGCGAAATTTTGCCCTGCTGTTGCAGGGCAAAAGGCGACATCGAAATTGAGATGTAGCGCGCGTTACAGCGCGTAGTAATACGCTTTCACCTGTTCCCAGTCCGCTTTCGGGATGGGACTCAGGTACTTCTCAAGCTGAGAGAAGTCATGGTGCGCCGCTTTATGGCGGCGCAAACGACGACGGCTTTTTTCCAGATCTAAAAACCCGGCTTCTACCGTCCCTTCCGTTTTCACATAGATATGTCTTACGTAGCAGCAACCGTGCTGACGATTGACGCTGTGCATCTTTTTAAAGGCCAGCGCGACCGCGTTTAGCATTGCATCACGCACCTCATCAGGATACGGCGTCACTGCATGCTGTTTATACCACTCCTCGATGCTCACAAAACCTTTCATATCTTCGGTGATCAGCAGCGCACGCCACTCACCGTTAACTTTTGTCGCGTTGCCATAGACAATTTTCGGCACGATAACGCCCGCGCGGGCCAGTTCGTTGATCACCTCGATTTCGCGCACAATTGTCGGACGTCCGAAAGGATAGCGTACCGAGTGAAACAGGTGTTGTGTCATCCGCTTCACATACAATTTCTTCCCGTCACGTTCGATGCATTGCACACCGCTCATCCCTTTGCGTCGATAATTCGGTTCTTCGACCCAATCGCCTTCCGTTGCCCACCAGCTCTCAAACTCATCCTGCACTGCTGCCTGCGCCATTCTGACCATCCGTTACAGTAACGACATAAATTATTTATCGAACAAATATAAATCTTCTTCTTAAGGAAATCTTAAGAAATTCATGATCGGCTACGGACTTCTTGATCTGACGTGTGCTTTTTTGCATTAAACCGGCAGGAAAAGAGATAAAAAAACTGCACCTTACTCAGCGGTTGCCCGCCTTTGGGGTGCAGTGGAGAGGGATAACGCGGTTGTTACTCTTTACGTAAGAACATCACCGCTTTGTCGGGGAAGTCGGTGAACAGCCCGTCCACGCCCGCTTTGTTGTAGAGGATGTCATACAGCTGATTTACATCCGTCGTGTACTCCGGCAACTGATCGGCGCGCACCGTATAAGGATGAACCGTCATCTTATTCTGGTGGGCCTCTTTCACCATATCTGTCAGGACGATATTGCCTTTCGTCGACTTCTCGTCAATCAGCATGTGGTAATCCGGACCGATGCCGTCCGCATATTCCGCCACCTGTTTCATCGCCCCAGGTTTGAACATCCAGTCGTAGTTGTAATTGACCCAACTGCCGTCCGGCTGCTTCTCCTGGGTTTCATTCCAGTCGGTATAGGCAATCAACTGCACCAGGTTCAGATCCATCCCCATTTTAGGTTCCAGCTCATTTTTGATGCGCTTGAGTTCTGCTACATCAAAACTTTGCAGATAGACTTTGTCCTGCTTGTCGCTGTAACCGTACTGTTTCAGCACTTCCAGAGTCTTCGTCGCAATGTCCTTCCCTTCCTGATGATGGAACCACGGCGCTTTGATCTCCGGATAGATACCGATGTTCTTGCCGGTAGAATGGTTCAGTCCCTGAACAAACTCGATCTCTTCAGCAAAGGTATGCACGCGGAAATCCGATTTACCCATCGGGAAACGCCCAGGATAGGTTTGCACCTTCTTGCCATTTTCCAGATAAAACCCTTCGGTAAATTTCAGAGATTTGATTTCGTCCAGCGTAAAGTCGATGGCGTAATAACGACCGTCTTTGCGTGCACGATCCGGAAAACGCTCGGCGACATCCGTCACGCGATCAAGATAGTGGTCATGCAGGACGACCAGTTGGTCGTCTTTGGTCATCACCAGATCCTGTTCCAGATAATCCGCCCCCTGCGCGTAGGCCATTGCTTTCGCGGGCAGCGTATGTTCCGGTAGGTAGCCGCTCGCGCCACGGTGGGCAATCACAACTTTATCCGTGTTGCTGGCGGCCAGGGCATGACTTCCCATTACCGCGCCCGCCATCATCAGCGTCAGGCTCAGGTTTTTCAGTGTTTTTTTCATTCACTTAGCCCCCGTTGCGTTTCAGTTGCATCTCAGCATGGTGGCGTTTTTCGCCGATCATCACCACAATCAACAGAATCACCGCCAGAATGCTGCCGCCGATCATCACCATGAAACCGCCGTCCCAGCCGAAGAAGTCCACGGTGTAGCCGACGATGGCGCTGGCCGCCACGGAACCGCCGAGGTAACCAAACAGGCCGGTAAAGCCCGCTGCCGTCCCTGCGGCTTTTTTCGGTGCCAGTTCCAGCGCATGCAAACCAATCAGCATCACCGGACCGTAAATCAGGAAGCCGATCACAATCATACAAACCATATCGACGGTCGGGTTACCTGCCGGGTTCATCCAGTAAACGATGGTAGCGATCGTCACCAGGGTCATAAAGAACACACCGGTCGCGCCACGGTTACCACGGAACACTTTGTCCGACATCCAGCCGCACAGCAGCGTGCCAGGGATCCCTGCATATTCATAGAAGAAGTAGGCCCAGGAGGATTTATCCAGCGCAAAGTGCTTCACTTCTTTCAGATAGGTTGGAGACCAGTCGAGAATGCCGTAACGCAGCAGATAAACGAACACGTTCGCAATCGCGATGTACCACAACAGTTTATTCGGCAGAACGTACTGCATGAAGATCTGCTTCGCGGTCAGCTCTTCTTCCGCTTTCTCGTTGTAGTCGTCCGGATAGTCGTTTTTGTACTCTTCGATGGGCGGCAGGCCACAGGATTGCGGCGTATCACGCATCAGCGCGAAAGCGAAAATAGCCACCAGAATGGCGCCGAACGCTGGCATATACAGGGCAGCTTTCCAGTCGTTAAACCAGGCCATCCCGAGCAGGAACAGCAGCGGAGGAATCCCGCCACCGACGTTATGCGCACAGTTCCAGACGGAGACAATCCCGCCACGTTCCTTCTGCGACCACCAGTGCACCATGGTGCGTCCGCACGGCGGCCAGCCCATTCCCTGGAACCATCCGCAGAGGAACAACAGCACGAACATAATGGCAATGCTCGATGTCGCCCACGGTACAAAGCCCATGAACAGCATCACTGCCGCGGCCAGAATCAGACCGGCAGGCAGGAAAACGCGCGGATTCGAGCGATCCGAAACCGACCCCATGATGAATTTCGAAAATCCGTAGGCAATAGAGATCCCCGACAAGGCAAAACCTAAATCACCGCGTGAAAACCCCTGCTCGACCAGGTAAGGCATTGCAAGGGCAAAGTTCTTGCGCACCAGATAGTACGCGGCATAGCCAAAGAATATCCCCAGGAATATTTGCCAGCGAAGCCGGCGGTATGTCGGATCGATCTCCGCTGCAGGCAAGCGAGCTTTATGCGCCGCTGGTTTAAAAATACTCAACATAATGTAGCCTCCGTGGCCCGTCTTTTATAAGTAGTAAACACCGCAGGTGGTACACGCAACCCCCGCTGCTTCCAGTGTTGGTCGCGATGTTATGCAAAGATACATGCCGTGAATGTGAATTACAGCACATATTGTTACAGATTTATGATGAATGTTCAGAAAGGCGCACGAAATCACGTTTCATTTTCGAATCATGAGCGAATATGCGCGAAATCAAACAAACCATGCTTTTTATGTGGCTAAATGATAAAAAACGAACTGTGAGGGAAAACAATGAAAACTCGCGACTCGCAAACCAGTGACGTGATTATCATTGGGGGTGGTGCCACTGGCGCAGGGATTGCCCGCGACTGCGCGCTGCGTGGACTCCGTGTTATTTTAGTCGAGCGTCATGATATTGCGACCGGAGCGACCGGTCGTAACCACGGGCTGCTGCACAGCGGCGCGCGTTATGCGGTGACTGACGCCGAATCTGCCCGCGAATGCATCAGCGAAAACCAAATTCTGAAACGTATCGCCCGCCACTGCGTTGAGCCGACGGACGGTCTGTTTATTACCCTGCCCGAAGATGAGCTTTCCTTTCAGGCCACCTTTATCCGTGCCTGTGAAGAAGCGGGCATTCGGGCAGAAGCGATCGATCCGCAACAGGCGCGGATTATCGAACCGTCGGTGAACCCACAGCTGATCGGCGCGGTCAAAGTGCCGGACGGAACGGTCGATCCGTTCCGCCTGACTGCAGCCAACATGCTTGATGCGAAAGAGCACGGTGCCATTATCCTGACCGCCCACGAAGTGACGGGGTTGATCCGTGAAGGCGCGACCGTTAGCGGTGTCCATGTGCGCAACCATCTCAATGGCGAAACGCAAACGCTGCATGCGCCGGTGGTGGTGAACGCCGCGGGGATCTGGGGACAGCGGATCGCGGAATATGCCGATTTGAGTATCCGCATGTTCCCGGCGAAAGGGTCGCTGCTCATTATGGACCACCGCATCAACCAGCACGTCATTAACCGCTGCCGCAAGCCTTCCGACGCCGATATTCTGGTACCCGGCGATACCATTTCGCTGATTGGCACCACCTCAACCCACATTGATTACAATGATATCGACAGCAATCGCGTCACCGCCGATGAGGTCGATATTCTGCTGCGCGAAGGTGAAAAGCTGGCGCCGATCATGGCGAAAACGCGCATTCTGCGCGCCTACTCCGGGGTGCGTCCACTGGTGGCAAGCGATGACGATCCCAGCGGTCGTAACGTCAGTCGCGGCATTGTGCTGTTCGAGCACGCGAAACGCGACGGCCTGGACGGGTTTATCACGATTACCGGCGGCAAACTGATGACTTATCGTCTAATGGCGGAATGGGCCACCGACGCGGTCTGCCGGAAACTGGGTAACACGCGTCCTTGCATCACTGCAGACACGCCGCTACCGGGCTCGCAGGAACCCACGGAAAGCACGCTGAAGCGCGTGATCTCTCTGCCAGCCCCACTGCGGGGCTCCGCGGTGTATCGCCACGGCGACCGTACGCCAGCATGGCTGAGTCATGGTCGTCAGCACCGCAGTCTGGTCTGTGAATGTGAAGCCGTCACCGCGGGTGAAGTGCAGTACGCCGTCGAAAATTTAAACGTCAACAGCCTGCTTGATCTCCGTCGTCGCACCCGCGTGGGGATGGGCACCTGTCAGGGTGAACTCTGCGCCTGCCGTGCCGCCGGGTTGCTGCAACGCTTTAACATCACCACCGCTGCGCAGTCCATTACCCAGTTGTCAGACTTCCTCAACGAACGCTGGAAAGGCGTACAACCGATCGCCTGGGGTGATGCCCTGCGCGAAAGCGAATTTACCCGCTGGGTATACCAGGGATTATGTGGTCTGGAAAAGGAGCCTCGCGATGAGATTTGATACGGTCATAATGGGCGGCGGTCTTGCCGGACTGCTGTGCGGACTGCAGTTGCAAAAGAGCGGATTACGCTGTGCGGTGGTCACTCGCGGTCAGAGCGCGCTGCACTTCTCTTCCGGCTCGCTGGATCTGCTCAGCGCGCTACCGGACGGGCAACCAGTGAATGACATCACTGCCGGTCTGGACGCCCTGCGCGAACAGGCCCCAACACATCCCTACGCCACGCTGGGTACGCAACGCGTTCTGACACTCGCTGAACAGACACAGGCGCTGCTGGAAGCCTCCTGCGCGCATTTGCAAGGCGAGGTTCGGCAGTCACATCAGCGGGTCACCCCGCTCGGCACACTGCGTTCGACCTGGCTCAGTTCACCGGAAGTCCCTGTCTGGCCGCTGGCGGCAAAACGCCTTTGTGTGGTGGGCATTAGCGGCTTACTCGATTTTCAGGCGCACCTGGCGGCGGCCTCTTTACGTCAACACGATCTGACGGTTGAAACCGCCGAAATCGACCTGCCGGAACTGGACGTGTTGCGTGACAACGCCACCGAATTTCGGGCGGTGAATATTGCGCGTTTTCTGGATAACGAAGATAAATGGCCCTTGTTGTATGACGCGCTGTTGCCGATCGCAAAAACCTGCGAAATGATCATCATGCCCGCCTGCTTTGGTCTGGCGGATGACCGCCTCTGGCGCTGGCTCAACGAGCGTCTGCCATGCTCGCTCATGCTACTGCCTACGCTACCGCCATCGGTGCTGGGGATCCGTCTGCATAACCAGTTGCAGCGTCAGTTCGTCCGTCAGGGCGGGATCTGGATGCCAGGCGATGAGGTGAAGAAAGTCACCTGCAAAAATGGCGTGGTGAGCGAAATCTGGACGCGCAACCACGCGGACATTCCGCTACGCCCGCGTTTCGCGGTGCTTGCCAGCGGGAGTTTCTTTAGCAGCGGCCTGCTTGCCGAACGTGAAGGGATCCGCGAACCGATTCTGGGACTGGATGTTCAGCAAACGGCGACCCGCGCCGAATGGTATCAACGAGATTTCTTTGACGCGCAACCCTGGCAACAGTTTGGCGTCAGCACTGATGAGGCGCTGCGCCCGTCGTTGGCCGGACAAACCGTAGACAACCTCTATGCTATTGGCTCGGTTCTCGGCGGATTCGACCCCATTGCCCAGGGATGCGGAGGCGGCGTCTGCGCAGTCACCGCGTTACATGCCGCCCATCACATTGCAGCACGTGCAGGAGGTGAGCAATGAGCGATACGAGTTTTGAAAGTTGCATCAAATGCACGGTGTGTACTACCGCCTGTCCGGTCAGCCGTGTGAATCCAGGTTACCCGGGCCCCAAACAGGCCGGTCCCGACGGTGAGCGCCTGCGTCTGAAAGATGGCGCGCTGTACGACGACGCGCTGAAATATTGCATTAACTGCAAACGCTGCGAAGTGGCCTGCCCGTCTGACGTCAAAATCGGCGATATCATTCAGCGTGCGCGGGCAAAATATGACACCTCCACCCCGTCGCTGCGTAACTTTATCTTAAGCCACACCGACCTGATGGGCAGTGTTTCCACCCCGTTCGCGCCGGTGGTCAACACGGCAACATCACTGAAACCGGTGCGCCAGTTGCTCGATTACGCGCTGAAAATCGACCATCGCCGGACGTTGCCAAAATACTCTTTCGGCACCTTCCGCCGCTGGTATCGCAGCGTGGCGGCCCAGCAGGCGCAGTACAACGATCAGGTTGCCTTCTTCCACGGTTGTTTTGTGAATTACAACCATCCGCAGCTCGGCAAAGATTTGATCAAAGTGCTGAACGCGATGGGCACCGGCGTTCAGTTATTGAGTAAAGAGAAGTGCTGCGGCGTGCCGCTGATTGCCAACGGGTTCACCGACAAGGCGCGTAAACAGGCGGTAACTAACGTCGAATCACTGCGTGAAGCGATTGGCGTGAAGGGGATTCCGGTCATTGCCACTTCCTCGACCTGTACTTTTGCACTGCGTGACGAGTATCCGGAAGTGCTGGACGTCGACAACAGCGGTCTGCGGGAACATATCGAACTGGCAACCCGCTGGCTGTGGCGAAAACTGGACGAAGGAAAAACCCTGCCGCTGAAGCCGTTACCGTTAAAAGTGGTGTATCACACGCCGTGCCATATGGAAAAAATGGGCTGGACGCTGTACACCCTTGAACTGTTACGCCGCATTCCGGGGCTGGAACTCACGGTGCTGGATTCTCAGTGCTGCGGAATAGCTGGTACCTACGGCTTTAAAAAAGAGAACTATCCTACCTCGCAAGCCATCGGCGCACCGCTGTTTAAACAGATTGAAGACAGCGGCGCGGATATTGTGGTGACCGACTGCGAGACCTGCAAATGGCAAATCGAGATGTCCACCAGCAAACGCTGCGAACATCCGATCACCCTGTTGGCGAAAGCATTAGGCTAAATGACTCGCCCGGCGGCACGGTGCCCCGGGCGTTTTTGCGTTTAGCCTTCCACAAAATTGAATACGTTACCGTCGTACGTATTTATCTCCCGTCCCTCTTCGCAAAGACTGAATTTCGGGCATGCAGCCCTTAATGTAACCTCGTATCGTCACGTCACTGGATTCTTTGGTGACGGACAACCATGGCGAAATCAACGACGTCAACACCGTACGATGCCGTGTTTAAAAAGATGATGACCCATCCTGAAATTGCGCAGGATTTTCTTAAGATTCATCTTCCTGAGTCATTATGCAAACTTTGCGAGTTAACCACGCTCAAACTGGAATCCACCACCTTCATTGAAGACGACCTGAGAACCTACTATTCCGATGTTTTGTGGTCGCTGAAAACACGCGAGGGTGAGGGTTACATTTACTGCGTTATCGAACATCAGAGTACCGCCGTGCCGCACATGGCCTTTCGTTTGATGCGCTATGCCACTGCCGCGATGCAACACCACCTTGATAGCGGAAATAAAACCCTGCCGCTGGTGATCCCGATGCTGTTTTATCATGGCGAACAAAGCCCATACCCTTTCTCACTGAACTGGCTGGACGAATTTAACGACCCACAGCTGGCGCGGCAACTCTACACGGAAGCCTTTCCACTGGTCGATATCACGGTCATCTCTGACGACGAAATCATGCAGCATAAGCGCATAGCTCTGCTGGAACTGATGCAAAAACATATCCGCGATCGTGATTTGATGGGGCTGGTTGACCGACTGGTCACGCTGTTAATTACAGGTACTGCTAATGACAGCCAGTTGCATACACTGTTTAATTATCTGGTGCAGTACGGCGATGTGTCCCGCTTCAGTGACTTTATCCGTAACGTCGCTGAGCGAGTTCCCCATCACAAGGAGAAATTGATGACGATTGCAGAAAGGCTTCGGCAGGAAGGCCACCATACGGGATTGCAGGAAGGCAGGCAAAAAGGCACCAGGGAGGAGGCATTACGTATCGCGCGGATGATGCTGAAGAGCGGGATCGAACGCGACAAGGTGTTGATGATAACCGGACTGTCACTCGACGATATCATTGCAAACAGTCCGTAAAGTCTGACAGATGGCCCGGCGGTGCAGCGCCGCCGGGCTATGGATTTAGTAACTGCTTTTCAGTTTCGGCATCGTCTGACCGGGCTTAAACATTGCCAGCCGCTGATCCAGCGCGTCGGTATATAACATAGTATCAACGCCCACGGCGACAAAGTTTGCCCCCCATTCCAGACATTTCTGCGCCATGAGCGGATCGACGGCGAGAAAACCCGCCGCTTTTCCGGCCGCACGAATGCGCTGGATGCTCTCTTTGATAATCCTCTGCACCTCCGGGTGCCCGCTGTTGTCCGGATACCCCAACGAAGCCGAAAGATCGGCGGGACCAATAAACACGCCGTCAATCCCGTCTACATCGAGGATCGCATCCAGATTATCCAGCGCGGCTTTACTTTCAACCTGCACCAGTAAACAAAGTGACTCATTGGCCTGCGCCATATAGTTTTCAATGCGTCCCCAGCGCGCTGCCCGCGCCACGCTGGCACCGACGCCGCGCTCCCCAACCGGCGGGTAACGGGTTGCAGCAACCACCTGCCGCGCCTGTTCTGCGCTATCGACCATCGGTATCAACAGCGTCTGCGCGCCGATATCCAGTACCTGCTTGATCAATGCCTTAGCGCCTTCTACCGGACGAATCACCGGCTGGCTGGCGTAAGGGGCTATCGCCTGCAACTGATGATAGAGATCCTGCATCGTGTTCGGCGCGTGTTCGCCGTCGATCAGCAGCCAGTCATAACCCGACGTCGCGGCAATTTCCGCCATATAAGAGGTAGTCGAACTCAGCCACAGTCCGATTTGTACTTCCCCTTTGCGGAGTGCGTCCTTAAAAGGGTTTGCTAACAATGCGTTCATAATGATCCTTACAACATGGATAAACTTATTGATGCGCAGCACCCGGTTGCGACGCGGGACGATTTACGCTCAGGGTGAAAATAATCAATGAGCCGATGATGGCGACGCCCGCCAGCGTCAACAGTCCTGCGGCATCGCTGGCAAACATCGTTTCTGCTTTAACACGCAGGATTGGCGCAATAAACCCGCCCACCGCACCAAACAGGTTCACGAAGCCGATCCCCGCCGCCAGCGCGGTGCCGGAAAGTAATTGCGTCGGCATGGTCCAGAACACCGGTTGTACGGCGATAAAACCGACAGCCGCTACGCAAAGCGCCAGAATCGCCACCACCGGAGACGCCAGCCCGGATACGCCGATGCCAATCCCCGCCGCCAGCAGCGTCAGCGCAGCGACATTACGACGTTCACCCGTACGGTCTGAGTAGCGAGGGATCAGCCAGGTCCCGAACAGTGCGGCAACCCATGGAATGGCAGTCACCACCGATGCCGTGAAGCCGACTTTGGTGCCCAGCAATGCAGCAACCTGAGTCGGCAGGAAGAAAATCAGTCCGTACACCGCCACCTGAATCGTCAGATAGGTAATCGCCAGTTGCCAGACGCGTCCGTTACGCAGGGCATCCGTCAGTTTTGACGTGGTCTTCTTCTCTTCTTCACTCGCCAGTTGGCTTATGAGCGCCGCTTTCTCTTCTGCGCTGAGGAAACGGGCCTGCTGCGGGGTATCATCCAGCCAGAAGAAGGTGAAGACCCCGGCACCAACTGCCAGCAAACCTTCGATAACGAACATCCAGAACCAGCCAGGATGCCCCATGAAACCGTGCATCTCCAGCAGCGCGCCGGACAGCGGCGATCCCAGCGTCAACGCCAGCGGCGCCCCCATGTAAAACAGCCCCATAATGCTGGCGCGGTTACGCTGCGGGAACCATTGCGAGGTGAGATAGATCATGCCGGGGAAGAAACCGGCTTCCGCCGCTCCCAGCAGGGTACGGATAATCAGGAATTTCGCCTCGGTATCCGCCCACGCCATCGCGGCGGAGAGGAATCCCCACAACAGCGTGGTGGTGCCAATCCAGGTTCGGGCCCCCAGCTTGCGCATCAACAGGTTAGCGGGCACGCCAAGAAAGGCGTAGACCACAAAGAAAATCCCCGCGCCAAGCGCATAGGCTTCGTTGCTCAGCCCGGTATCAATCTGATAGGTCTCTTTGGCAAAGCCAATGTTCGAACGGTCCAGAAACGCCAGTACATACAGTGCCAGCATAAATGGGATTAAACGTGCGCGGTTTTTCTTCACCACGCCGTCAAGAAGAGTGGTACTCATAGCAAGATCCTCAAAGAGATGAGGGCGTTGCCGACGCTGCGGCAACGCACAGGTCATTAGTGGCTATAAGGCCGTTTCAGATTGCAGTCGCGGTTAAGCTCCACGCCGAATCCTGGTTTATCCAGCACGGACTTATGAATGCGGCCCTGTACCGGTACCGGTTCATCAAGCAGAATCGGGTCAAACTGCGGACGCATGGTTGAGCAGTCCGGGCTGGTCATCAGGAACTCACTGAACGGCGTATTGGTGAAGGTAATCACCGCATGATGTGAGTAGACCGACGAGCCGTGCGGCACCACCAGTTGTCCGCGCGATTTCGCAATCGCAGCAATCTCGACCAGCGTGGTCAGGCCGCCGCACCAGCCGACATCCGGCTGCATGATATCGATGCCGGTTTCCGCCAGCGTACGGAAGGACTGCAGCGTGCCGTGGTGTTCACCGCTGGTGACCATCATGCCTGCCGGCGCATTGCGTTTCAGTTCGCGATAGCCTTCATACTGCTGTGGCGGTAAACACTCTTCGATCCACTTCAGGTTAGATGGCGCGCAGGCGTGAGCCAGCTTCGTGGCGTAATTCACGTCCTGACTCATCCAGCAGTCCAGCATCAACCAGAAATCCGGGCCGCACTTCTCACGCATCTCCGCCACCATCGCGGCATCTTTGCGGATCCCCGCATCGCCGTCGTGTGGTCCCCAGTGCGTCGGCATTTTGCCGCCAATGAAGCCCATCTCTTTTGCCAGATCCGGACGAGCGCCCGTGGCGTAAAACTGAATTTCATCGCGCACCGCGCCGCCCAGCAGTTTGTAGACCGGCAGGCCGACCACCTTGCCAAAAAGATCCCACAGCGCCAAATCAACGCAGGAGATGGTGTTCATCACCAGACCGCCAGAGCCTGAGTAATACATGGTCGCACCGAGCATCTGATCGTGAATGAGTTTGATATCGCTGACGCATTTTCCTTCGATAAAGCGATTGAGGTGTTTTTCAACAATAAAACACCCCATCTCCCCTGCCGTAGAGACCGCAAATCCCGTTTGTCCGTTTTCGGCTTCAACTTCGACAATCAACGTACCCAGCACGTTAATCCCAAAGGACTGGCGTGACTGTTCATATTCACGATATTTGCTCATCGGCGTGGCGATATGATCGTCAATCCAGTGATTCGCCCCCTGGTCATGATAATCACCGCCGCCAGCACCTTTTTCTGCGGTAGCGCCACCGGTAAACCAGGCGCGGACATGTTTAATTTTTGGTAGGGTCATGATGTTCTCCATTATTATGATGCGAGTGAATCGAAGGGACTTTTCCATCCCAACAGACGTGAAATATCTTTCGCGCAGGCAATGGCTTTCCCGGCAAGATAATCACGATTCTCTTCGTTGATTTCTAAGCGAGTGCCAACCACCGAAATGGCGGCGGCGGGTTCGTTATTGGCATTAAATACAGGGGCAGCAACACAGCGTACATCCGAATAATCCTCTCCGTTGTCGAAGCTCCAGCCGCGCTGACGGATGCGTTCCAGTTCATCGCTAAGTTGCTGAGGTTGGGTGATCGTGGTGGGGGTCGTCTGCTCCCACACCAGCTGTTCAATAATGGCGTTACGCACGGCGGCGGGCTGCCAGGCCAACAGGCACTTACCAATACCAGAGCGATACAACGAAAGGCTTTTCCCTTCGTGAGAGCGCACGCTGATGGTCGAAGACGATTCCACCTTCAGGATGTAATACGCGCTTTCATGGTCAATGATCCCCAAATGGCAGAGCAGCCCCGTTTCATCCATCAGTTGCGTCAGGCGTGGTCGCGCCAGTTCACGCAGATCCATTTTGCTGAGCGCATGGCCGGAAAGTTCCACCAGTTTGGTCCACAGACAAAAATTCTCCTGGTGATCGACACTGATAAACCGCTGACGCTTCAGTTCACTCAACAGCAGGTACGCCGTGCTTTTGGGAATACCCAGCGTTTCGATAATCGTGGCGGCGCTACAGGGGCCAATCCGCGCAATCAGATTGAGAATATCGATGGCGCGGGTGAGCGCCGGGACTTTGCTTGATTCCAACATACTGGACTCCAGTCTGAGATACTGGAATCAGTGTGATCGGTCGCGCCAGGTAAATTTGTGAAGCGCGTCATGTCGCGCCTTTCTTCCAGCAGAATGGAGAAATTACGTGCAGGAATGTGAGGTGACGCACGGATTTTTTCGTGGGGAGTACAATGGGTTGGACAAAAAAAGAATCAGCCCGAAAAACACAATGCCTTCGGGCGAGGTAAAGACTACAGCGTCAGGGATTCAACCACCTCAATCCAGCCGTGTTCGCTGGCAATATCCTGCTTGTTGAACCAGCGACGTAACATGTTTAGCGCCATCATCGCACAGACCTCCTGACGGACCAGCAGACTGTGACGGGTCACGCTGAAATGCACGCGCAGGGCAAACGTCCCGTCGGGGGTCGCCAGCGCAAAATTCAAGTGATCGTTTTCCAGCCCGGAGATCGCCAGCGCCAGTCCGGCGTAGTGGTTATCGCGCCGTTCTGTCGTCCAGTGCGCAGTCTGCGCTAGCGTCTCTTCCTGCGAAGGCACCACTTCACTGGCCAGCAGCGGCGCGCCCACGCGGGAGAGCTGCAGTGCCACCAACCCGCCGGTGAACTGCTCGCTCAGCGTCAGGCTGAGCTGCCTTTTCTGCAACTCGCGGGCGATTTGCAACGGAAGTCCCTCGGTACCTTCAAAAATCAGGCTTTGGCCGGCAACGCGTTTGACCTCCTGCCACAGACTGCGCATCGCTTCACGCTGGGCATACGGTCCGGTTAATTTCAGTTCGATAATCGGCATCGAAGAACGGTAACCCAGCGTCACCCCTTCCGGTAATGAAAGTGAGTCGAGGCTTTGCGCCAGATCGCTTTCCGAACGACCAAAGGTGGTCAGACGCAGGCACAGCGGCGGTTCGGTGAGAGAGAAGCGCTCGCGCAGACGCGGCAGGATCTCATGTTCTACCATCACCTTAAATTCTGACGGTACACCCGGCGTAAAGAATATCAGACAGCGATTAAGCTGTACCGCGAAACCACAGGCGGTGCCGACAGGATTATTGATGAATTCAGCGCTGGCGGGCAGTTCCGCCTGTTTGCGGTTGCTGGGCGCCATCACTCTGCCGCGCTCTCGGAAGAATCGTTCCATCTCGGCAAGCCAGGCTTCGTGCAGAACCAGCCCTTCCCCTTTCGCCGTCGCCGCAGCAAGCGCGCTGAGATCGTCACTGGTCGGCCCCAGTCCACCGTTGACGATCAGTACGTCAGCATGCTGACTCCGCTCGCGCAGAATGGCGACCAGGCAATCGAGGTTATCGCCCACCGTATTGCGACGGGTTAAGGGCAATCCCTGATTAAAGAAAAAATCGGCCAGCCAGGCTGCATTCGTGTCGACGATTTGCCCGTGCAACACTTCATCCCCGGTGGATAACATCTCCACGTTTAACATCGTGTTCTCCTGCTTTTATGATGAAAACACTATAACGCAAAGGGGGAAGTGGCGTGGTAGAGAAATATCAGGAAGGTAACAAAAGTGGCGCGGCAGAAGACCGCGCCACCAAAATCAGAAGCTGGCATTGACCCCAACATACGGGCCGTCTGCAATGGCGTTATCACGATTGCCGTCTTTACCCGCCAGGTTGAGGTAGCGATAACCCGCTTCGATGCTGAGCGGACGCATGATCGTCAGACGCGCGCCGGCATTCGCCTCTTCATAGCTCTGGATCCCGCTGGATAACGAGTCCGGTGAGTAGTAGTACTCGCCGAACAGGCGGAAACTGTCGCCTATTGGCCACTGTAATCCACCACCAACCGCAGCAGCATAGCCTTCATCACTGTCGTTCGGGTTGGTATAGACCCCTTTGCCGCCCACCGTCGCCATCAGCGGACCGAGCGGTAGATTTAGCCCCAGCCCCAGACCCGCGACGTCGCCGTCGTCATCGCTATGCATCCAGTTACCGCTCAGCGCCAGTCCCGTGGACTCGGTGCCAAAGCCGACGCCAACGTTGGTATATTCTTTACCCGCCTGTCCGCTGATGCTCATTGCACTCGCAGAGGAGGAAACGAACAGCATTCCCGCTATGCCAAATAATACGCTTTTTTTCATTTTTACCCTTTCCAGCAAGCAAATACGTAAAGTTCCCCAAAGCCGCAGGATTGTACTGCCAGCGCTAAAGGAATCAATGAGCTAAAAAAGCGATCGTGCAGCATTTTGTAACTAAATAATACCGTTCAGAGGCAAGAAGAGTCTCGTTAACCCTCTTTACCGTCCGGAAAAGCGCCAGGATACTATTTTTTATTCATAGCAATCCATCAAAGTACATTTCTCATATGAATAGAAAATAAACATTTTCTCCCCTGTTGCCAGGGGATAAACTTTTCCCTGCTAACACTCCCTCTGCTTCAAGGAACATTACCGTGCGTCAAAGGACTATTGTTTGCCCCTTAATACAGAATGCTGGAAGTTATCTCCTGTGCCAGATGGCCGACGACCGGGGCGTTTTCCCGGGCCAATGGGCACTGTCTGGTGGTGGCGTTGAACCAGGGGAACGCATTGAAGAGGCCCTGCGCCGTGAGATTCGCGAAGAACTGGGTACTGAGTTGGTTCTGACTGATATCAAACCCTGGACCTTCAGCGATGATATCCGTACCAAAACCTACCCCGATGGCCGTCAGGAAGAGATTTATATGATTTACCTGATTTTCGACTGCATCGCTGCCAATCGTGAGGTGCATATCAATGACGAGTTTCAGGCGTTTGCCTGGGTCAAGCCGGAAGATTTAGCGAAATACGATCTGAACGTTGCGACGGTGAAAACCTTAACACTGAAAGGGTTATTGTAATATTTGATGACAGCCATTACAGCTGTCATTCTTTATTCATAATAGGGGTTAGAGTGATACCAGTTTACCATCAAGGAATAATTTTCCCTTATCGACATGCATCACCAGGCCGTCCAGATAATCCGGGGTCAATTTTACACCCCGCATATTTTTTGCCAGATATGTCAAACAATGATTGTGGGTAAAAATTACCACATCTTTATTTTCCGACTTATTGGCTAAACGCTCAATGGCCTGATAAGTCCCCCGTCCACAGGCATGCATGCCTTTATCTACCGTCAGTTTTTTATCTGCAGAAAACCAGGTCGCTGACTGAATGGTGCGTACCGTATCGCTGGCATACAAATCGTAGTCTTTTATCTCTTTACCAAACGCGGCACCCAACGCACGGGCTTGCTTCGCGCCATGCTCGGTAATGCCGGTTTTATCCGACAGGCAGAGATTGTCTGACCTGTCGCAGCGCTCGGCATGACGAAACAACACCACCACCGGATGCTGTTTTGCCAGTACCGCCAGGGTACGGGAATCGATTCGCGGCAATCCGTTACTACTCCAGGCGAAATGGCTGCCCAGCCCTACCATTATCACCAGCGCCGATAACAGAATAACCGTATATTTTTTGGATTTAATGAAATATTGGGACACGATAAATACAGTAAACTCCACCCGTTACCGGCGAACAGAAATATCACTTTGCGGCGTACCGCTTAATCAAAGACATGATCATTTAAGTGGGCAAAATGCCCGAAAACCCTGGCCAATGCAAATGCAATATAGAGAAAAAAGGATATATTTTCTTAACGTTAAGTTCTTAAGGTTAAATTAATATTCAGCCACTATTATTTGGCTCTAACTGGATAATCCTCATTTGTCCTCCTGTGT
>NZ_JBFWLF010000045.1:0-20008 GCF_050252275.1 Citrobacter sp.
CGGAAATGGGGCAGATGCTGCGCCAGGCGCGCTCCGTCGGGCTGAAAACCATGTTCATGGGGCCGGAAGGCGTGGGCAATGCATCGCTGTCGAATATCGCCGGTGAAGCAGCTGAAGGCATGCTGGTCACCATGCCAAAACGCTATGACCAGGATCCGGCCAACAAAGCGATTGTTGATGCGCTGAAAGCCGATAAAAAAGATCCGACCGGTCCGTATGTGTGGATCACCTATGCTGCTGTGCAGTCACTGGCAACGGCAATGGACCGTTCTGGCAGCAAAGCGCCGCTGGATCTGGTGAAAGATTTAAAAGCAAACGGTGCTGATACCGTCATTGGGCCGCTGAAATGGGATGAAAAAGGCGATCTAAAGGGATTTGAATTTGGTGTCTTCCAGTGGCACGCCGATGGGTCATCCACGGCAGCCAAATAATTATCCCACCGCCCGTTCACGCGGGCGGAAATAGAAAGGTTTTTTTATGTCCGAGCAGTTCCTGTACTTTTTGCAGCAGATGTTTAACGGCGTCACGCTGGGAAGCACCTATGCGCTGATCGCCATCGGTTACACCATGGTGTACGGCATTATCGGCATGATCAACTTCGCCCACGGCGAGGTATACATGATCAGTAGCTATGTCTCTTTTATGATTATCGCGGCACTCATGATGATGGGGATCGATACCAGTTGGTTGCTGGTGGCGGCCGGATTCATTGGGGCGATTATCATTGCCAGCGCCTACGGCTGGAGCATTGAGCGGGTGGCGTATCGGCCCGTCCGGAATTCCAAACGTCTGATTGCGCTGATCTCCGCGATTGGGATGTCTATCTTCCTGCAAAACTACGTCAGCCTGACGGAAGGTTCACGTGACGTGGCGCTGCCCAGCCTGTTCAACGGGCAATGGGTCGTGGGGGCCAGCGAAAACTTCTCCGCCTCGATCACCACCATGCAACTGGTCATCTGGGTTGTGACCTTCCTGGCGATGCTGGCACTGACCATTTTTATCCGTTACTCCCGCATGGGACGTGCCTGCCGTGCTTGTGCGGAAGACCTGAAAATGGCCAGCCTGCTCGGGATTAACACGGACCGCGTGATTGCGTTGACCTTTGTGATTGGCGCAGCGATGGCGGCAGTGGCCGGCGTGCTGCTCGGGCAATTCTACGGGGTGATCAATCCCTATATCGGCTTTATGGCCGGGATGAAAGCCTTTACCGCAGCGGTACTTGGCGGGATCGGCAGCATTCCAGGCGCG
The DNA here is from genome assembly GCF_050252275.1 of Citrobacter sp. NCBI lineage: Bacteria > Pseudomonadati > Pseudomonadota > Gammaproteobacteria > Enterobacterales > Enterobacteriaceae > Citrobacter > Citrobacter sp. Next base: position 1,249 of record NZ_JBFWLF010000045.1, read on the forward strand.
ATGATCGGCGGCCTGATTCTGGGCGTCGCGGAAGCGCTTTCTTCTGCTTATCTGAGTACGGAATACAAAGACGTGGTGTCGTTCGCCCTGCTGATTCTGGTACTGCTGGTGATGCCGACCGGGATTCTGGGCCGTCCGGAGGTAGAGAAAGTATGAAACCGATGCATTTTGCGATGGCGCTGCTCTCTGCCGCGATGTTCTTCGTGCTGGCGGGCGTCTTTATGGGCGTTCAACTGGAACTGGATGGCACCAAACTGGTGGTGGACACCGCTGCCGACATCCGCTGGCAGTGGGTGTTTATCGGCACTGCCGTGGTCTTTTTCTTCCAGATGCTGCGTCCGGTATTCCAGAAGAGCCTGAAAAGCGTCTCCGGGCCGAAGTTTATTTTGCCAGCGATTGATGGCTCAACCGTAAAGCAGAAGCTGTTCCTGATTGCGCTGCTGGTGATTGCCGTGGCGTGGCCGTTTATGGTCTCGCGCGGCACGGTGGATATCGCCACGCTGACCATGATTTATATCATTCTCGGCCTGGGGCTGAACGTTGTCGTCGGGCTTTCCGGCCTGTTGGTATTAGGCTACGGCGGCTTCTACGCAATTGGCGCGTACACTTTTGCGCTGCTGAACCACTATTACGGTCTCGGCTTCTGGACCTGCCTGCCGCTGGCGGGACTGGTCGCAGCGGCGGCGGGTTTCCTGCTGGGCTTCCCGGTGCTGCGTCTGCGTGGCGACTACCTGGCAATCGTCACCCTGGGATTTGGTGAGATCGTCCGTATTCTGCTGCTCAACAATACTGAAATCACCGGCGGTCCGAACGGCATCAGCCAGATCCCGAAACCGACGCTGTTCGGTCTCGAGTTCAGCCGCAGCGCACGTGAAGGTGGCTGGGATACCTTCAGCAACTTCTTCAATGTGAAATACGATCCGTCCGATCGCGTGATTTTCCTCTATCTGGTCGCGCTGCTGCTGGTGGTGCTGAGCCTGTTTGTGATTAACCGTCTGCTGCGTATGCCGCTGGGGCGAGCGTGGGAAGCGCTGCGTGAAGATGAGATCGCCTGTCGCTCTCTGGGTCTGAGCCCCACGCGCATCAAGCTGACCGCCTTTACCATCAGCGCCGCGTTTGCCGGTTTCGCCGGTACGCTGTTTGCGGCGCGTCAGGGGTTTGTCAGCCCTGAATCGTTCACCTTTGCCGAATCGGCGTTTGTGCTGGCGATTGTGGTGCTCGGCGGGATGGGGTCGCAGTTTGCGGTAATCCTCGCAGCCATTCTGTTGGTGGTGTCGCGTGAACTGATGCGTGATTTCAACGAATACAGCATGTTAATGCTGGGTGGTTTGATGGTACTGATGATGATCTGGCGTCCGCAGGGCTTGCTGCCGATGACCCGTCCACAGTTGAAACTGAAAAACGGGGAAGCGAAAGGAGAGCAGGCATGAGTCAGCCATTATTATCGGTTAACGGCCTGATGATGCGCTTCGGCGGTCTGCTGGCGGTGAACAACGTTGAACTGGAGCTGCATCCGCAAGAAATTGTGTCGCTGATTGGGCCGAACGGCGCCGGTAAAACCACGGTGTTTAACTGCCTGACCGGTTTTTATAAGCCGACGGGGGGCACCATTAAGCTTCGCGATCAGCACCTTGAAGGGCTGCCGGGGCAACAAATTGCCCGGATGGGCGTGGTGCGAACTTTCCAGCACGTGCGTCTGTTTCGCGAAATGACGGTGATTGAAAACCTGCTGGTGGCACAGCATCAGCAACTGAAAACAGGCGTGTTTTCCGGTCTACTGAAAACCCCGGCGTTTCGTCGGGCGCAGAGCGAAGCGCTGGATCGCGCGGCCACCTGGCTTGAGCGTATCGGGCTGCTGGAGCATGCGAACCGTCAGGCCAGTAACCTGGCTTATGGCGACCAGCGCCGTCTGGAGATCGCCCGCTGTATGGTGACGCAGCCAGAAATTTTGATGTTGGATGAACCGGCTGCGGGTCTTAACCCGAAAGAGACCAAAGAGCTGGACGAGCTGATTGCCGAACTGCGCAACCATCACAACACTACCATTCTGCTGATTGAGCACGATATGAAGCTGGTGATGGGGATTTCCGACCGTATTTACGTGGTGAACCAGGGCACGCCGCTGGCGAACGGGACGCCGGAACAGATTCGAAATAACCCGGACGTGATCCGTGCATACCTTGGTGAGGCATAAGATGGAAAAAGTCATGTTGTCCTTTGACAAAGTCAGTGCCCACTACGGCAAAATTCAGGCGCTGCACGAGGTGAGCCTGCACATCAATCAGGGAGAAATTGTGACCTTGATTGGTGCCAACGGCGCGGGAAAAACCACGCTACTCGGCACGCTGTGCGGCGATCCGCGTGCGACCAGCGGTCGGATTGTGTTTGATGACAAAGACATTACCGACTGGCAAACGGCGAAAATCATGCGTGAAGCGGTGGCGATCGTTCCGGAAGGGCGTCGCGTGTTTTCCCGCATGACGGTGGAAGAGAATCTGGCGATGGGCGGTTTTTTTGCCGAGCGCGATCAGTTTCAGGCACGCATCAAGTGGGTATACGAATTGTTCCCGCGTCTGCATGAGCGTCGTATTCAGCGTGCGGGCACCATGTCCGGCGGTGAACAGCAGATGTTGGCGATTGGTCGTGCGCTGATGAGTGAACCGCGCCTGCTGCTGCTTGATGAGCCATCTCTGGGGCTGGCGCCGATTATCATCCAGCAGATCTTCGACACTATCGAACAACTGCGCGAGCAGGGAATGACCATCTTCCTCGTTGAGCAGAACGCTAATCAGGCGCTGAAGCTGGCCGATCGTGGCTACGTGCTGGAGAACGGTCATGTCGTTCTCGAAGACACCGGCGACGCATTGCTGGCAAACGAAGCGGTACGCAGCGCGTATTTAGGCGGTTAAGCGGTTTGTGATGCCTGATGGCGGCGCATGGCGTCTTATCCGGCCTACACGACATTCGATATTTACACCTGATGCAGGCCGGGTAAGGCGAAGCCGCCACCCGGCTTTTTTTGTTTTCTTGCCACTGAAACGTCATTCACCTGAAGCCTGGCTGTCACCGCTTCGTCATCTGACGGTTATCTTTCTGTCATTCGCGCATGTCATGTTACCTCGCGAGCATAAAACGCGTGATTTCGCGCATCCGGCACAATAAGAGAGATGATGACAATGACATCGTTACGACACACAGCTTTGGGTCTGGCGGTTGGTCTGGCTTTTGCGACAAACGCAATGGCCGTCACCACCATTCCATTCTGGCATTCCATGGAAGGGGAGTTGGGTAAAGAAGTTGACTCCCTGGCGCAACGTTTCAACGATACCCACCCGGATTACAAGATTGTGCCGGTGTACAAAGGTAACTACGAGCAGAGCCTGAGCGCCGGTATCGCCGCGTTCCGTACCGGAAATGCACCGGCGCTGCTGCAGGTTTATGAAGTGGGTACCGCCACCATGATGGCCTCCAAAGCCATCAAACCGGTCTATGAAGTGTTTAAAGAAGCGGGCATCAACTTCGACGAGTCGCAATTCGTGCCGACCGTAGCGGGTTACTACACCGATTCCAAAACCGGCCACCTGCTGTCCCAGCCGTTTAACAGCTCCACGCCGGTGCTGTACTACAACAAAGACGCCTTCAAAAAAGCGGGCTTAGACCCGGAGCAGCCGCCAAAAACCTGGCAGGACCTGGCGGAGTACACCGCGAAGCTGAAAGCGGCGGGGATGAAGTGCGGCTACGCCAGCGGCTGGCAGGGCTGGATCCAGATTGAAAACTTCAGCGCCTGGCACGGCCTGCCGGTGGCGACCAAAAACAACGGCTTCGACGGCACCGATGCGGTACTGGAGTTCAACAAGCCGGAGCAGGTGAAGCATATCGCGCTGCTTGCCGATCTGAACAAGAAGGGCGACTTCAGCTACTTCGGACGTAAAGACGAATCCACCGAGAAGTTTTACAACGGCGATTGCGCTATTACCACCGCCTCGTCCGGTTCGCTTGCGGATATCCGTCATTACGCCAAATTCAACTATGGCGTAGGCATGATGCCTTACGATGCGGACGCCAAAGGCGCACCGCAGAACGCCATCATCGGCGGCGCGAGCCTGTGGGTAATGCAGGGCAAAGACAGCGACACTTACAAAGGCGTGGCCGAGTTCCTCGACTTCCTGGCAAAACCGGAAAATGCGGCCGAATGGCATCAGAAAACCGGTTATCTGCCGATCACCAAAGCGGCTTATGACCTGACTCGTGAGCAGGGCTTCTATGACAAGAATCCCGGGGCAGACATTGCGACCCGTCAGATGCTGAACAAACCGCCGTTGCCGTTCACCAAAGGGCTGCGATTGGGCAATATGCCGCAGATTCGCACCATCGTTGATGAAGAACTGGAAAGCGTGTGGACCGGCAAAAAAACGCCACAGCAGGCGCTGGACTCTGCGGTAGAACGTGGTAATCAGTTGCTGCGCCGCTTTGAGCAGTCGACCAAATCGTAATCTGTGACTTGCCCGGTGGCGCGTAGCGATCCGGGCCTAAAACGAACTACATGCAGGCCGGGTAAGGTGTAGCCGCCACCCGGCATTGTTCAGGAATCAAATCTCAATGTCATCATCCCGTCCGGTGTTTCGCTCGCGTTGGCTGCCTTATTTGCTGGTTGCGCCACAGCTGGCGATCACCGTTATTTTCTTTATTTGGCCTGCGGGCGAAGCGCTGTGGTACTCGCTACAAAGCGTCGATCCGTTTGGGCTTTCCAGTCAGTTCGTGGGACTGGATAATTTCGTCACGCTGTTTCATGACCGCTACTATCTCGACGCTTTCTGGACGACGATCAAATTCAGCGCGCTGGTGACCTTCAGCGGCCTGCTGGTATCGTTGTTCTTCGCAGCGCTGGTGGATTACGTCGTGCGCGGCAGTCGTCTGTATCAGACGCTGATGCTACTGCCCTATGCCGTGGCACCTGCGGTAGCCGCCGTGCTGTGGATTTTCCTGTTTAACCCAGGACGTGGGCTAATTACCCACTTCCTTGAGCAGTTTGGTTATGACTGGAACCATGCACAGAACAGCGGGCAGGCGATGTTCCTGGTGGTTTTTGCTTCCGTCTGGAAGCAGATTAGTTACAACTTCCTTTTCTTCTTTGCCGCGTTGCAATCGATCCCACGTTCGCTGGTTGAAGCCGCCGCGATCGATGGCGCAGGGCCTGTTCGTCGCTTTTTCAGGCTGGCGTTACCGCTGATCGCGCCGGTGAGTTTCTTCCTGCTGGTGGTCAATCTGGTCTACGCCTTCTTCGATACGTTCCCGGTGATCGATGCCGCGACCGCAGGCGGCCCGGTTCAGGCTACTACGACGCTGATTTATAAGATCTATCGTGAAGGGTTTGCCGGTCTGGATCTCTCTGCGTCCGCCGCGCAGTCGGTGGTACTGATGTTCCTCGTCATCATTCTGACGGTGGTGCAGTTCCGCTATGTGGAAAGTAAGGTGCGTTACCAATGATTGAGAACCGTCGCGGGCTGACAATATTCAGCCACACCATGCTGATTCTGGGGATTGTCGTAATTTTGTTCCCGCTGTACGTCGCGTTTGTCGCGGCGACGCTGGACAACAACGCGGTGTTTGAAACGCCGATGACGCTTATCCCTGGTACGCATCTGCTGGAAAACATGAAAAACATCTGGGCCAACGGCGTTGGTGTGAATAGCGCGCCGTTCTGGCTGATGATGCTCAACAGCTTCATCATGGCGTTTGGCATTACGGTGGGGAAAATCGCGGTCTCGATGCTTTCTGCCTTTGCTATCGTCTGGTTTCGTTTTCCGCTGCGTAACCTGTTCTTCTGGATGATTTTTATCACCCTGATGCTGCCGGTCGAAGTGCGTATTTTCCCGACGGTGGAAGTGATTGCCAATTTGAATATGCTCGACAGTTACGCAGGATTGACGCTACCGCTGATGGCATCGGCGACCGCCACTTTTCTGTTCCGCCAGTTCTTTATGACCCTGCCGGATGAGCTGATCGAAGCGGCGCGCATTGATGGCGCTTCGCCGATGAGATTTTTCCGCGACATCGTGCTGCCGTTGTCGAAAACCAATCTGGCGGCGCTGTTCGTCATCACCTTTATCTACGGCTGGAACCAGTATCTGTGGCCGTTGCTGATTATTACCGACGTCAATCTGGGGACTGCCGTGGCGGGGATCAAAGGCATGATTGCCACCGGCGAAGGCACCACTTTGTGGAATCAGGTGATGGCGGCAATGCTGCTCACCCTTATCCCACCCGTAGTCATTGTTTTAGCCATGCAGCGCGCGTTTGTCCGCGGCCTGGTCGATAGTGAGAAATAAGATGGCAGGTTTAAAATTACAGGCAGTAACCAAAAGCTGGGATGGCAAAACCCAGGTGATTCAACCGCTAACGCTGGACGTGGCGGACGGTGAGTTCATTGTGATGGTCGGCCCGTCCGGCTGCGGGAAATCAACGCTTCTGCGGATGGTGGCCGGGCTGGAGCGCGTTACCAGTGGCGATATCTGGATTGACCGTCAGCGCGTGACTGAAATGGAGCCGAAAGACAGGGGCATCGCGATGGTCTTCCAGAACTATGCGCTCTACCCGCACATGAGCGTGGAAGAGAACATGGCGTGGGGGCTGAAAATCCGTGGGATGGGCAAGGGACACATCGAACAGCGGGTGAAAGAAGCGGCGCGTATTCTCGAACTGGACGGTCTGCTCAAACGTCGTCCGCGCGAACTCTCCGGCGGTCAGCGCCAGCGTGTGGCGATGGGGCGTGCCATTGTGCGCGACCCTGCGGTTTTCCTGTTTGATGAGCCGCTGTCGAACCTCGATGCCAAACTGCGCGTGCAGATGCGTCTGGAGCTTCAGCACCTGCACCGTCGTCTGAAAACCACCTCGCTATACGTGACCCACGATCAGGTCGAAGCGATGACGCTCGCCCAGCGCGTGATGGTGATGAATAAAGGTATTGCCGAGCAGATTGGTACGCCGGTAGAGGTCTATGAAAAACCGGCCAGCCGCTTTGTGGCGAGCTTTATCGGCAGTCCGGCGATGAACCTGCTGGAAGGACGTATCAGCCATGCGGGTACGCACTTCGAACTGGAAAGCGGCATGGCGCTGCCCATCAATTGGTACTATCGTGGCTACGCCGGGCGAAAAATGACGCTGGGTATCCGCCCGGAACATATTACGCTAAGCTCCCAGGCGGAAGGCGGTGTGCCGCTGGTGATGGACACGCTGGAGATGTTGGGCGCCGATAATCTGGCGCACGGTCGCTGGGGCGATCAGAAACTGGTGGTGCGTCTGGCCCATCAGGAACGCCCAAAGGCAGGCAGCACGCTGTGGCTGCATCTGCCGGAAAATCATTTGCACCTTTTTGATGGTGAAACAGGAAAACGTGTATGAGTAACTGGCCGTATCCCCGCATCGTCGCCCATCGCGGCGGCGGTAAACTGGCACCGGAAAATACGCTGGCGGCGATCGACGTCGGCGCGCATTACGGGCACTCCATGATCGAGTTCGACGCGAAGCTGTCGAAGGACGGGGAAATTTTCCTGCTGCACGACGATAACCTTGAGCGCACCAGCAACGGCTGGGGCGTGGCGGGAGAGCTCAACTGGCAGGATTTGCTGCGGGTGGATGCCGGTGGCTGGTACAGTGGCGAGTTTAAAGGCGAACCGCTGCCGTTGCTCTCGCAGGTGGCCGCGCGTTGTCGCCAGCATGACCTGATGGCCAATATCGAAATTAAACCGACTACCGGAACCGGACCGCTGACGGGGAAAGTGATTGCTCTCGCCGCGCGTGAGCTGTGGCAGGGGATGAATGCGCCGCTGCTGTCGTCATTTGAAATTGATGCGCTGGAAGCGGCGCAGGCCGCCGTACCAGAGCTGCCGCGAGGGTTGTTGCTTGACGAGTGGCGTGATGACTGGCGCGAACTGACCACTCGCCTGGCGTGCGTGTCGATTCACCTGAATCACAAGCTACTGGATGAAGCGCGGGTCAGACAGCTTAAAGCGGCGGGATTACATATTCTGGTCTACACCGTCAACAAACCCCAGCGTGCGGCTGAACTGCTACGCTGGGGCGTGGACTGCATCTGTACGGATGCGATTGACGTGATTGGCCCGGACTTTACTGCTGCGGATTAAGCATATCGCCATTTTGCCGCGGCGGTAGCATGTGCTGCTGGCCGCTCTCCAGACGCGTACCGCCGCTCAACATGCCGCCGTTGGTATTGGGCAACGGCTGCTCGCGTACCTGACCCTGCTGGGTCCGTTGCTGATTGTTGTTCATCTGCGTTTGCAGATTTTGCTGCTGAAGCTGCGTCTGCGTTTTTAACTGCTGATTCAGCATTCCTTTCTGCTGGATCTGCTGCGTCTGCATCTGCGTCTGCATCCGTTGCTGGCTGGGGATCTGATAGCCCGGCTGGTTCGGATTGTTCAGCGTGTTAATCGGCTGTGCGAGACAGGCAAACGGCAGTAGCGCTGTCAAAATTACGTATCGTTTCATCATCATTCCTCCACTGAGGTCTCTCTTAAGTTTACCCCTTTCCCGGCGAAACGAGGATCATTTCAGAGTTATGCACCAGGCTTAGTGGGGGGCTGACCCCACATCTTTGGAGAATAACGATGACGAAACCGACGTTTTTACGCCGGGTAGCCCTTGCTGCTCTGCTCTCAGGAAGCTGTTTCAGTGTGCTCGCCGTCCCCCCTCCACCCCCTCCGGTGTCGTATGGGGTGGAAGAGGATGTGTTCCATCCCGTTCGCGCCAGGCAGGGAATGGTGGCCTCGGTAGATGCCATGGCCACGAAGGTTGGGGTGGATATTCTCAAACAGGGCGGGAACGCCGTGGATGCTGCGGTCGCCGTAGGGTATGCGCTGGCGGTCACGCATCCGCAGGCCGGGAATCTGGGCGGCGGCGGTTTTATGTTGCTGCGTACTAAAGACGGCAAGACCACGGCGATCGATTTTCGCGAAATGGCGCCCGCTAACGCCACGCGCGATATGTTCCTTGACGACCAGGGCAATCCGGACAGTAAAAAATCGCTGACCTCCCATCTGGCGTCCGGCACGCCGGGCACCGTGGCCGGGTTCTCTCTGGCGCTGGAAAAATATGGCACCCTGCCGCTCAACAAGGTGGTGCGTCCGGCGATCAAACTGGCGGAAGAGGGCTTTGTGGTTAACGATGCGCTGGCGGACGATCTAAAAACCTACGGCAGTGAAGTCATTCCGAATCACGAAAACAGCAAAGCCATTTTCTGGAAGGACGGTGAGCCGCTGAAAAAGGGCGACAAACTGGTACAAAAAAATCTGGCGAAAAGCCTGGAGTTGATTGCGGAAAAGGGGCCGGATGCCTTTTATAAAGGGGAGATTGCCGACCAGATTGCGCAGGAGATGCAGAAAAATGGCGGGCTGATGACCAAAGAGGATTTGGCGGGCTATAAAGCGGTAGAGCGCACGCCAATTAGCGGTGACTATCGCGGATATCAGGTCTTCTCGATGCCACCGCCGTCCTCCGGCGGGATCCACATCGTGCAAATCCTGAATATCCTTGAAAACTTCGACATGAAGCAATACGGCTTCGGCAGTGCGGACGCCATGCAGGTGATGGCGGAAGCGGAGAAACAGGCCTACGCCGATCGTTCGGAATACCTGGGCGACCCGGATTTTGTGAAGGTGCCGTGGCAGGCGCTGACCAACAAAGATTACGCCAAATCGATTGCCGAACGGATCGATATCAACAAGGCGAAACCCTCCAGCGAAATTCGCCCTGGCAAACTGGCGCCCTACGAGAGTAACCAGACCACTCACTTCTCGGTGGTGGATAAAGACGGTAACGCCGTGGCGGTCACTTATACCCTCAACACCACCTTCGGGACCGGCATTGTGGCGGGGAATACCGGCATTCTGCTGAATAACGAGATGGATGACTTCTCAGCTAAGCCGGGCGTGCCAAATGTCTATGGTCTGGTGGGAGGCGATGCCAACGCCGTTGGGCCGAAGAAACGTCCGCTGTCGTCAATGTCGCCCACCATCGTGGTGAAAGACGGTAAAACCTGGCTGGTTACGGGCAGTCCGGGTGGGAGCAGGATTATCACGACTGTGCTGCAAATGGTGGTCAACAGCATCGATTTCGGGATGAATGTAGCGGAAGCGACCAACGCGCCGCGTTTCCATCATCAGTGGCTGCCGGATGAGCTGCGTGTGGAGAAAGGCTTTAGCCCGGATACCCTCAAACTACTTGAGCAAAAAGGGCAGAAGGTTGCGCTGAAAGAGGCGATGGGTAGCACACAGAGCATTATGGTAGGGCCGGACGGTGCGCTGTATGGCGCATCAGACCCACGCACTGTGGACGATTTAACGGCGGGGTATTGATTTTGTTGCCGGGTGGCGGCTTCGCCTTACCCGGCCTACGTTTGTGCAGCTGTAGGCCCGGTAAGCGTAGCGCCACCGGGCAATTTGTCACTTCATCCGCGCCATAAAATAGGCATCGACGTACTCGCCGTTACGCAGGCCGTACTTCTTGCCGGTGCCTTCAATTTCAAAACCATATTTTTTATACACGGCTATGGCGGGGGCGTTATCGACAAACACCGTTAATTCGATGCGCTCAACGCGCAGCCAGTTGTCGCACATGTCGATCATGGTCCGCATTAATGCGCTGGCGACACCGCGGTTTTGCCATTGCGCATCAACACAAATACCGAAATCGGCGACGTGACTCCTGCGTGGACGCTGAACGACGGCAATGCACAAATGTCCAACCACGCGATCGTCAATGCAGGCCACAAGTTGTTTGATGCCGGGCTGTTCGGCGAGTCGCGCCTGCCACATCTCACTGGATGGATGAGGAACCTGTAGCGTGTTGTGATACACCTCCGGCTGGGCATGGATCTGACGAATCGCGTCGTAATCTTTGGTTTCAGCATGGCGTATCACTATCTCACTCATTCCCGATCTCCTTTAGGGGTTATTGAGTCTTTACAGTCGCTGAGATTAAAAATGTCGTCAACTGCATTTTTTTGAAGAAATCGCTGGACAACTGCGAATGAGAATGATTATTATTGCTCTGCGTTCAGGAAGACCCTTGCGGAGAACCTGAAAGCACGACATTGCTCACATTGCTTCCAGTATTATTTTAGCCAGCCGGGTGCTGGCTTTTTTTTGGTCTTTTTTCAGCCAGGCTGACTTGTTATTTTGTCCCAGGGAAGTGCCCGAGCTCCTCACATACATTAAGTACGCTCCGGCTGCTGTGCGCAGGCCGTGAATAATCTGCCTGCGCCACTCACGCCCGAGGCGCGAGCAATCCGTTTCCAGGTGCGACAGCGCATCCTCAGGAGAGGTTCCGCATTTAGTCTCTCTGTGCTTTGCGCTATGGTGTATGCATCATTTTTTCCAAAAAGGACGCCACCATGACGTTACATTGCGCATTTATCGGGTTCGGCAAGAGTGCGACTCGCTACCATCTCCCGTATGTCCTTCACCGTAAAGATACCTGGCATGTGGCCCATATCTTTCGCCGTCGTGCGAAGCCGGAAGAGCAGGCGCCGATTTACTCACACATCCACTTCACCAGCGATCTCAATGAAATTTTCGATGATCCGCAGGTCAAGCTGGTTATCATCTGTACCCACGCCGACAGCCACTTTGACTACGCGAAACGGGCGCTGGAGGCCGGGAAGAACGTGCTGGTTGAGAAACCCTTCACCCCGACAATGATTGAAGCGAAGGTGCTGTTTGAACTGGCGCAGAGCAAAGGGTTGACGGTGACGCCGTATCAAAACCGTCGCTTTGACTCCTGTTTCCTGACCGCCAAAAAGGCGATTGAAAGCGGTAAGCTGGGTAAGATTGTGGAACTGGAAAGCCACTTTGATTACTACCGCCCGGTCGCGGAGACCCAACCAGGTTTACCGCAGGATGGCGCGTTTTATGGCCTGGGCGTACACACGATGGATCAGGTTATCTCGCTGTTCGGTCGTCCGGACCACGTGGCGTACGATATCCGCAGCCTGCGCAATAAGGCCAATCCGGACGACACCTTTGAAGCGCAACTGTTTTACGGCGATGTAAAGGCCATCGTCAAAACCAGCCATCTGGTGAAAATCGACTATCCGAAGTTTATCGTGCACGGCACCAAGGGGTCGTTTATCAAATACGGTATTGACCAGCAGGAAACTAGCCTGAAGGCCAACATCATGCCGGGTGAGCCAGGCTTTGCGGCGGACGATTCCGTTGGCGTGCTGGAGTACGTTAACGACGAAGGGGTGACGGTGAAAGAAGAGGTCAAACCGGAAACGGGCGACTACGGGCGTGTCTATGATGCGTTGTATGACACTCTCACCACAGGCGCGCCAAATTACGTCAAGGAATCTGACGTTCTGACCAACCTTGAACTCCTCGAGCGGGCATTCGAACAGGCTTCACCGGCCACGATTACCCTTGCCCGATAAGCCAGACTGACTCCTCTGTACTTGTTCATAATTTTTGAACAGAGGAGTCAATTTTCACCCTCTATGATTGATGATGGATTCAGTCCACACTTACTCCATCGAAAACATCTGGGGGTGAACACAATGATCTACTTACGCAAAGCAAACGACCGTGGCCACGCGAATCATGGCTGGCTGGATTCCTGGCATACCTTCTCTTTTGCTGACTACTACGATCCCAACTTTATGGGCTTCTCGGCACTTCGCGTGATTAACGACGACGTGATTGACGCCGGCCAGGGTTTCGGTACCCACCCGCATAAAGACATGGAAATTCTGACCTACGTGCTGGAAGGCGCAGTAGAACACCAGGACAGCATGGGCAATAAAGAGCAGGTGCCGGCTGGTGAATTCCAGATTATGAGCGCGGGGACCGGGATCCGGCACTCTGAGTACAACCCGAGCAAAACGGATCGTCTGCGTCTGTATCAGATCTGGATCATTCCGGAAAAAACCGGCATCACGCCGCGTTACGAGCAGCGCCGCTTCGACGCCACACAGGGTAAACAACTGGTGTTGTCACCGGACGCTCGCGACGGCTCGTTGAAAGTGTACCAGGATATGGAACTGTATCGCTGGGCGCTGGTGAAAGGTGAGCAGTCAGTACACCAGATTGCTGCTGAACGTCGCGTCTGGATCCAGGTGGTAAAAGGCGAGGTGAGCATTAACGGCACGAAAGCCACCACCAGTGACGGTCTGGCGATTTGGGATGAGCAGGCGCTGTCAATTCATGCTGACAGCGATAGTGAAATCCTGCTGTTTGATCTGCCGCCTGTATAAATAATTACGCAACCTTCCCTTTAAACGGGGAAGGTTGTGCTTTGTCCGTGATAAACTGAGCAAATCTCTCACTTACGATTTCTCAGGACGATGAAGAAGAAAAGACCCGTACTTCAGGATGTAGCTGACCGTGTTGGTGTGACCAAAATGACGGTCAGCCGTTTTTTGCGTAATCCGGAGCAAGTCTCCGTTGCATTGCGGGGCAAGATCGCTGCTGCACTTGATGAACTGGGTTATATTCCCAATCGCGCACCTGATATCCTCTCCAACGCCACCAGCCGGGCCATTGGCGTACTGCTGCCGTCGTTAACCAACCAGGTTTTTGCTGAAGTTTTACGTGGTATTGAGACCGTGACGGATGCGCATGGTTATCAAACCATGCTGGCGCACTACGGTTATAAGCCGGAGATGGAACAGGAACGTCTGGAGTCGATGCTCTCCTGGAACATCGATGGTCTGATCCTGACTGAACGTACCCACACGCCGCGCACGTTGAAAATGATCGAAGTGGCGGGGATTCCGGTGGTTGAACTGATGGACAGTCAGTCACCCTGCCTCGATATCGCCGTCGGTTTTGACAACTTTGAAGCCGCGCGTCAAATGACCGCCGCGATTATTGCACGCGGGCATCGTCATATCGCCTATCTGGGGGCACGTCTTGACGAACGTACTATCATCAAACAGAAGGGTTACGAACAGGCGATGCTGGATGCCGGTCTGTTGCCCTACAGTGTGATGGTGGAGCAGTCTTCTTCTTACTCTTCGGGGATTGAGCTTATCCGTCAGGCGCGTCGTGAATACCCGCAACTGGACGGTATCTTCTGCACTAACGATGACCTGGCGGTGGGCGCGGCCTTTGAATGCCAGCGTTTAGGGTTGAGGATCCCGGATGACATGGCGATCGCTGGTTTTCACGGCCATGATATCGGTCAGGTGATGGAACCGCGTCTGGCCAGCGTGCTGACGCCGCGTGAGCGTATGGGCAGCATTGGCGCAGAGCGTCTGCTGGCGCGTATTCGTGGGGAGAGCGTCACGCCAAAAATGTTAGATTTAGGTTTCACCTTGTCACCGGGTGGATCTATTTAACCCGACAAATTTGAAGTAGCTCACACTTATTCACTTCTCGCACGTTTGGATATTGCTTCTGTTTTAGTCAGGTTGGACAATGTTACCGATAACAGTTACCCGTAACAATTCCTGATCCTTGTACTGTGGGGGCACCACTTTGAGCACGACTAATCATGATCACCACATTTACGTTCTGATGGGCGTATCGGGCAGCGGTAAATCCGCTGTCGCCAGCGAAGTGGCGCATCAACTGCATGCCGCGTTTCTTGATGGCGATTTTCTCCATCCGCGTCGCAACATTGAGAAAATGGCCTCCGGTGAGCCGCTCAATGATGACGACCGTAAGCCGTGGTTGCAGGCGCTGAATGACGCCGCGTTTGCGATGCAGCGTACCAATAAGGTTTCGCTGATCGTCTGTTCCGCACTGAAAAAACACTACCGTGACCTGCTGCGTGACGGTAACCCGAACCTTTCTTTTATCTACCTGAAAGGCGATTTCGACGTGATCGAAAGCCGTCTGAAGGCGCGTAAAGGCCATTTCTTCAAAACCCAGATGCTGGTGACGCAGTTTGAAACCCTGCAAGAACCGGGTGCAGACGAAAGCGACGTACTGGTGGTGGATATCGATCAGCCACTGGAAGGTGTTGTTGCCAGCACCATCGAGGTCATTAATAAAAGGCAGTAAGTTTTGAGTACATTAACGCTTGTTTTAACAGCAGTAGGCTCCGTTCTGCTGCTGTTGTTTTTAGTGATGAAGGCACGTATGCACGCCTTCGTTGCTTTGATGGTGGTGTCTATTGGTGCAGGTCTCTTTTCCGGTATGCCGCTCGATAAAATCGCGGCGACAATGGAAAAAGGGATGGGAGGTACGCTGGGCTTCCTGGCGATTGTGGTCGCTCTGGGGGCCATGTTTGGCAAGATTTTGCATGAAACGGGCGCAGTCGATCAGATTGCGGTCAAAATGCTGAAATCCTTCGGCCACAGTCGCGCGCATTATGCGATTGGGCTGGCGGGACTGATTTGCGCGCTGCCGCTGTTCTTTGAAGTGGCCATTGTTCTGCTGATAAGCGTCGCATTCTCGATGGCGCGTCATACCGGTACAAACCTGGTGAAGTTGGTGATCCCGCTGTTTGCGGGCGTGGCGGCGGCCGCGGCATTTCTGCTGCCGGGGCCTGCGCCGATGCTGCTCGCTTCTCAGATGCACGCCGACTTTGGCTGGATGGTTCTGATTGGTCTGTGTGCCGCCATTCCAGGGATGATTATCGCCGGGCCGCTGTGGGGCAACTTTATCAGCCGCTACGTTGAGCTGAATATTCCAGACGATATTACCGAACCGCACCTGGGCGAGGGCAAAATGCCGTCCTTTGGCTTCAGCCTGTCGCTGATCCTGTTGCCGCTGGTGCTGGTGGGACTGAAAACTATCGCCGCACGTTTTGTGCCGGTCGGTTCTACGGCTTACCAGTGGTTTGAATTTGTCGGTCACCCGTTCACCGCGATTCTGGTGGCTTGTCTGGTGGCGATTTACGGCCTGGCGATGCGTCAGGGGATGCCGAAAGATAAGGTCATGGAGATTTGCGGTCACGCGCTGCAACCAGCGGGTATCATCCTGTTGGTGATTGGTGCTGGCGGTGTCTTCAAGCAGGTGCTGGTGGATTCTGGCGTGGGGCCGGCGCTGGGTGAAGCGCTGACCGGGATGGGCTTGCCGATTGCCATTACCTGCTTCGTGCTGGCGGCAGCGGTGCGTATCATTCAGGGCTCCGCGACCGTAGCCTGCTTAACGGCGGTGGGACTGGTGATGCCAGTAATTGAACAACTGAATTTCTCCGGGGCGCAGATGGCGGCACTGTCTATCTGTATCGCGGGGGGGTCGATCGTCGTCAGCCACGTGAACGATGCCGGTTTCTGGCTGTTCGGGAAATTCACCGGTGCGACAGAAGCACAAACGCTGAAGACCTGGACAATGATGGAAACCATCCTCGGCACCGTGGGTGCGATGGTGGGTATGGTGGCGTTTTCACTGCTCAGTTGAAAAAAGATAGGCCGGGCAATCGCCCGGCCCTATTGTTTTATCCCTTCATCCACATCCGG
The DNA here is from genome assembly GCF_050252275.1 of Citrobacter sp. Lineage (NCBI taxonomy): Bacteria > Pseudomonadati > Pseudomonadota > Gammaproteobacteria > Enterobacterales > Enterobacteriaceae > Citrobacter > Citrobacter sp. The sequence goes on from NZ_JBFWLF010000045.1 coordinate 17,669, forward strand.
ATACCGTCCAGGAACATCTGGGTCGCCATCATCACCAGAATCAATCCCATCAGGCGTTCCAGCGCATTTACCCCTTTCTCACCCAGCAGACGCAGAAACAGCGACGACTGCAGCAGAATCACAAACGTACCGCCCCAGGCCAGCAGCAAGGCAATCACCAGATGCCCCATTTGATTCGGATATTGATGCGATAACAACATCAGCGTGGCCAGAATCGTTGGGCCGGCAACTAACGGGATCGCCAGCGGGACAATAAAGGGCTCTTCGCCTGCCGGAAGGCCTGCGCTGTTTCCGGTGGCGCTGGGGAAAATCATCTTGATGGCAATCAGGAACAGAATAATGCCCCCGGATATTGAAACCGTTTCGGCTCGCAAATTCAGGAATGCGAGAATTTTCTCGCCCGCGAAAAGGAAAATCAGCATCAGTAACAGCGCAATGAACAGCTCGCGCACCATGATTGCCCGACGCCGCTTCGGTTCGGTATGTTTCAGTACGGACATGAAAATGGGCAAATTACCGAGCGGATCCATAATCAGGATCAATAAAACGGCTGCAGAAATGATTTCATTCATAACTCAAATTCCCTGATAATTGCCTCGGACTTTCTGCTCGCTTAAGCAGCGGGATAAGTCGCATTTCTGATGGCATCGCTATCATTGATTAAATTCACTTGCGACTTTGGCTGCTTTTTGTATGGTGAAGGATGAGCCAGTAGGACACTGGTCAGCATACACAGCACACATCTTTGCAGGAAAAAACGCTATGAAAAATGTTGGTTTTATCGGCTGGCGCGGTATGGTCGGCTCTGTTCTCATGCAACGCATGGTTGAAGAGCGCGACTTCGACGCCATTCGCCCTGTTTTCTTTTCAACTTCTCAGCTTGGGCAGGCCGCGCCGACGTTCGGCGGTACCTCGACCGGCACACTTCAGGACGCTTTCGATCTGGACGCGCTGAAAGCGCTCGATATCATTGTGACCTGTCAGGGCGGCGATTATACCAACGAAATCTATCCAAAGCTTCGTGAAAGCGGATGGCAGGGTTACTGGATTGACGCGGCCTCTTCGCTGCGCATGAAAGATGACGCTATCATTATCCTCGACCCGGTTAACCAGGATGTCATCACCCGGGGTCTGAACAACGGGATTAAAACCTTCGTCGGCGGTAACTGTACCGTTAGCCTGATGCTGATGTCGCTCGGCGGTCTGTTTGCCCATGACCTGGTGGACTGGGTGTCGGTCGCGACCTACCAGGCGGCCTCCGGCGGCGGCGCGCGTCATATGCGCGAACTGCTCAACCAGATGGGCCAGTTGCATAACTACGTCGCTGATGAACTGGCAACGCCTTCCTCCGCTATTCTCGATATCGAACGCAAAGTTACCCAACTGACTCGTAGCGGCGAACTGCCGGTAGATAACTTTGGCGTCCCGCTGGCAGGTAGCCTGATTCCGTGGATCGACAAACAGCTTGATAACGGCCAGAGCCGCGAAGAGTGGAAAGGCCAGGCGGAAACTAACAAAATCCTTGATACCTCATCCGTCATTCCGGTCGATGGCCTGTGCGTGCGCGTTGGCGCGCTGCGTTGCCACAGCCAGGCGTTCACCATCAAACTGAAAAAAGACGTTTCCATTCCGACCGTGGAAGAACTGCTGGCGGCTCACAATCCGTGGGCGAAAGTGGTGCCAAACGATCGGGATATCACCATGCGTGAGTTAACCCCAGCGGCCGTTACCGGCACGTTGACCACGCCAGTTGGCCGTCTGCGTAAGCTGAACATGGGACCGGAGTTCCTGTCAGCCTTTACGGTAGGCGACCAGTTGCTCTGGGGGGCTGCAGAGCCGTTGCGACGTATGTTGCGCCATCTGGCGTAATCGCGTTGGTTTACAAGGGGTGCTGAGTCACCCCTTTTTATGCGTAAAAAAGGAGTAAACGCAAATGTATAGTCTTTATGCAGGAGTTAATGAAAGTGTTGGCTATTCTTTAAGGGTGTCCTGATCTCAGTATCAGGGCTTTACCTGAAGGTAGGACGGGGCAGAGAGGATGCACAATTGTGCTGCACCGTTCAGGTCAAAAAAAGTGTCGCTGACTGATGTCGAAAATCAGTTGGAGGAGTGACACCAAAAAACAGGATGAAAACCATGTCCGATCGTATCGATAGAGACGTGATTAATGCGCTAATCGCAGGCCATTTTGCGGATCCTTTTTCCGTACTCGGTATGCACCAGACCTCAGCCGGACTCGAAGTCCGCGCGCTTTTACCTGACGCCACTGAAGTGTGGGTGATCGAACCTAAAACCGGGCGCAAAGTCGGCAAACTGGACTGCCTCGACTCACGCGGTTTT
>NZ_JBFWLF010000046.1:0-19643 GCF_050252275.1 Citrobacter sp.
TAATCTCACGGTAAACGACTCACAGTCGGCAGGCGCGTATCCTCGCAGATCTGCGGCTGTGATGCGACAACTTAATCGGTACTTCGTCGGGGGGCGGGTCGGGCATCGGCTGTGGACGAGGGATCGGATCGGGCACAGGAACGGGATCGGTGGGAACGGGATCCGAGAAATGAATGTCTTGTTGGCGGTGAGTTAACAGATGGAACATTTTTGCCTCCGGGATTTCATTGGCTCCCTTTCAGGGTAGTCGCTGAAAACGTACAGGCAAAAAAAAGCCGACTTATTTAAGTCGGCGTCGTACGAATCAATTGTGCTATGCAGTAATTCAAAAAAGGAAGTAAGACAATATGGAGCGCAACGCCCATCGCTTGACGTTGCATTCACCTGCAAGAGTGATATTGCCCCGAACAGGCGTGCTATTTATTGACTTCGCTCAATCTTAAAGCCGTTTTTAGGCAGAGAAATCTCTTAAAACACCCGTTTTTACAACCATTTACTACGATGCAACCATAAAGTAACACCACCAATCAGAACCACTAACAGAATACAAAAGAGTGAAAAGCCAAATTGCCACCCTCCACCGGGTATGCCGCCGAGATTGACGCCGAACAGTCCGGTCAGAAACGTGCTGGGAAGGAAAACCATCGCCATCAATGACATGGTATAGGTACGTCTTGCCAGCGACTCCTGCATTACCTGGGCAATTTCATCGGCCATAACGCCCGTGCGGGCGATACAGGCATCAATTTCATCCAGCCCCCTACCCAGTCGGTCGGCAATGTCCTGCATCCGGCGTCGCTGATCGTCCGTCATCCACGCCAGACGCTCGCTAGCCAGTCGCGAATAGACATCGCGCTGCGGCGCCATATAGCGGCGCATCACAATCAGTTGTTTTCGTAATAACGCGAGGAAGCCGCGCGGCGGGATTTGCTGATCGAGCAGATTGTCTTCAAGATCGATGATTTTATCGTGTAACTGTTCGATAAATTCGCTGGCGTGATCGGTCAGCGCATCGCATACGTCCACCAGCCAACCGCCGCAGTCAACTGGCCCGGTGCCTTCCTGGAGATCGCTGACGACATCGTCGAGCGCCAGCACCTTCCGCTGACGCGTGGAGACAATCAGCCGTTCATCCATATACAGACGCATCGCCACCAGTTGGTCCGGACGCTCATCCGTGCTGCCATTGATACAGCGCAGCGTAATAAGCGTCCCTTCACCCAGACGGCTGACGCGTGGACGAAGGCTTTCTCCCGCCAGCGCATCCCTGACATTATTCGGCAGTAGCGGCGTCGTCGCCAGCCATTGCGCGCTGTCCGGATGCGTGTAGTTCAGATGCAGCCAGCACGGATGCTCACGGCTGATCACATCATCATCTTCCAGCGGTTTCACACCGCCCTTGCCATCCAGCAACCAGGCAAATACTGCATCCGGCACACTAACTTGAGACCCTTTAATGGCTTCCATTTTGCCTCCCATACTTCGCGCTTTTCTGGTTAGTCTAGCTGTCGACGCATGTTAAGCAACCACTCATTCTCCCAATGTGTTATCAGGACTTATGAAAACCCGCGAGCGTAGCGCTTGTGCGCTGAGGGAGAAATCACTTCTGTTGCATCACTTAAACGGAACTGATGGGTTTTCGACTGGAGATCGACAACCTGTGATTTCAGTACATCCGACGATCCGGATAATTCATCCACCATCAATGCGTTACTTTGAGTAACTTTTTCCAGTTCATTCATTGCCTGGGTTATCTGATTTATTCCTTTTTCCTGTTCCGCCGTGGTGGTTGATATTTCATGCATCAGCTGACTTAACTGCCCTGCGCCCTGGACGATTTCCTGCATATTTTTTTCTGTCTCGCCCACAACCGTTGCGCCTTGCTGCACATTTTGATGGGTGACGTCGATAAGCCTCCGAATATTTTTTGCGGCTTCGGCACTTCTGTGCGCCAGATTTCGCACCTCCGTCGCCACCACGGAAAATCCTTTTCCCTGCTCACCGGCGCGCGCCGCTTCGACTGCGGCATTCAGGGCCAGGATATTGGTCTGAAACGCAATATCATCAATCAGGGTAATTATTTCTGTCATTTGCTGGGTACAAGTCGTAATCGAATGCATGTTGCTGGCAACCTGAACCATTAATTCGCTGCCTTTGTATGCACATTGCATCGCGCTATTGGCCTGCTGGTTAGCGAGTCGCGTGTGGTCAGCGTTGTTACGCGTGCTGGCGGCCATCTGTTCCATGCTGGCCGCCGTCTGGATTAAAGAGGCAGACTGCTGCTCCGTTTTTACGGATAATTCAGCGCTACGGGCGGCCAGTTGCTCAGACAACAAAAGCGCCGTCTTCGAGGAAAGTCGGATCTCGCGTACCAGCGTCGCGATACTGCCGGATAAGCTGTTGATACCCGGAATCAGTCTCCCGGCACAGTTATTACCAAATTCGGGAATATAAACGGCGAGATTTCCCGCTGTCACCTGTTCAATACTTTTCTTTACGGTATTAATGGGCGTGACAAGATATATTGTCATGTAGCACCATAAGGCGAATAGCGCCAACAAAAAAATCACGTTCATTGAAATAATAACCGGTAGCCTGACCGAGTACATTATTTGCACAGTATTAATCAGGCCAAAGGTAAATAGTAGAAATACGATAATAAATGTTCTGACGCTAATGTGTTTTAACATTTTAAACCTGTTAGAGGTTAATATGGCAGGTCATATTTATATAGCATCAGAAAAGCATATATTCTTCTCGTTCCGCTCTCTGTCCAAACTTCACGCAGAGATCCATAAAATTTACCTTAAAGAAGGATATTGCCGATTAAGTTTACCTTATGCTTATTGTTCATCATGAGGTGAGGCCGCTTTCCCCTACCCTCCCAAGTGATTCTACTGCTTAACAATTAAGTGATACGACACTCATCATTGATGAACGTTTAATCTGGCTTAAATGATTAGATTTCATAACGTGTTAATAAGCGCACTCGTGCTCTTGCCGCTTTTCGCCTCTGGACGTTAATGAGGTGGGCAAAAATTCCAGTAGCTGACCTTTCATTTCTCATGCGAATGGATGAATTCCTGCTAAATTTAACTGCACGACAGACATTCGATGGAAAGCCTGATGTTGCACGTATCATGGGCACCCGTTTGAATCAGCATCTCGTTTCTTGTTGCGTTCATCGCTGCATTTGTCTCCCTCAGACAGCGCGCGCGGGTCGAGAATCGGCATTCTGGCGCTTATCGGGCGGTATTACGCTTGGTATGGGGATCTGGTCAATGCGTTTCATCGGCATAGTCGCACAATAATTAATAAAAAGAACAGGATTACTGATGATTGCGCACAACCTGAATGCACTGGATTTATTAACACAGCCGGTCTGGATCGTCTCACCCTGTACCGAAGAATTAGTTTTTGCCAATCGTATCGCCAGAGAGGTGATGCAAGGGTACACCTTCAGCCAGCTGCGTAAAGGGGTGTATTCCACCCATGCGCAGAATACGTTGCCGAACTATATTACCGATCTTCGCCGCCAGCGGGATATTGTCGAGATTCTGACGGTGCCCCGTGAAAATCATCAGGCCGCACTCACCTGTCGGTTATCGATTAACGATCTGCCAGGAACCGGTGAAGTCATTCTGTTCGAAGGCATTGATATCCCGGCGGTACAGGGGTTAAAAGCCAGCCGGTCTGCCACCTATCAGCGTAAAAAGCAGGGATTTTATGCCCGATTTTTTCTCACGAACTCCGCCCCTATGCTGCTGATCGATCCGTCAAGAGATGGTCTGATTGTCGACGCCAACCTGGCGGCGCTCAATTTCTACGGCTACAGCCTGGAGGCGATGTGCCAAAAACACACATGGGAAATCAATACATTGGGTCGCCAGGTTCTGCCTGTTATGTATGAAATTGCGCGACTGCCGGGTGGGCATAAGCCGCTGAATTTTGTCCATAAAATTGCCGATGGCACCACCCGCCATGTGCAAACCTATGCCGGGCCGATTGAAATCTACGGCGACAGACTGATGTTGTGCATCATTCACGATATTACCGAGCAGAAACGTCTTGAACAGGAACTGGAGCGCGCCGCCCTGCATGACGCACTCACCGGACTGCTCAATCGCCGCCAGTTCTATCAACTGACCGAACAGGGGCAGATGCAGCATCTCACCCTGGCCCAGGACTACAGCCTGCTGCTCATTGATACCGATCGGTTTAAAAGCATTAATGACCTGTATGGTCACCTGAAAGGCGATGAGGTTCTCTGCGAGCTGGCGCGAAACCTGGAGTCCTGCGCACGCAAAGGGGATTTAGTGTTTCGCTGGGGCGGCGAGGAGTTTGTCCTGTTGTTACCGCGCACGCCGCTGGAGACCGCGTTGCAGTTAGCCGAATCCATCCGCGCGTCGGTCGCGAAAATCGGGCTTCCCGGCCTGCCGCGCTTTACCGTGAGCATTGGCGTGGCCCACCGCGAACCGAACGAAAGTATCGATGAACTGTTTAAGCGGATGGATGCTGCGCTTTACCGGGCCAAAAATGATGGCAGAAACCGGGTACTGGCCGCCTGAGAAACCGCGCCCCCGACGACCGCACCACCGCCGGGGGCCTGATTTACTTCCCGTCAGCGTCGCGCTGGTCAAAAACTTGCTGTGCCAGATGCAATGTCGCATTGGCGGCGGGCAGACCGCAATAAAGTGCCGAATGCATGATCAGCTCTTTCAACTCCTCACGCGTCACGCCGTTGTTGAACGCGGCATTGAGATGCATTTTTAGCTCCGCTTCGCGGTTTAACGCAATCAGCATCGCAATGGTTATCATACTGCGCGTATGCCGATCCAGTCCGGGGCGGCTCCAGATATCGCCCCAGGCATAACGGGTAATAAAGTGTTGAAATTCTTCATTCAGCGGCGTCAGGTTTTGCACCGTCCTGTCAACATGCGCATCGCCCAGAACCGCCCTGCGTACGGCCATTCCCTGCTGATAGCGTTCTTCATCCTGCATATTGTCCTCCCAGAAACGATAACAACGCCGCGTTCACCGCACCCGGCGCTTCAATAGTGGATAAATGGGACGCCTTCACCACGGCCAGTACAGAACCGGCAATACGCTGGTGCATAAACTGAGCGTCGTCCACCGTGGTGACGGGGTCATTTTCACCGGCAATCAGCAGCACTGGCCGTGTGATCCCGGCAATTTGCTCACGCAAATCGGCCGTTGCCAGCGCTTCACAGCAGGCGGCGTACCCTTCGGCTGACGACGCGGCGAGTTGCTCACACAATGCGGCGACCGTTTGCGGTGCCGACTGACGAAAAGCAGGGCTGAACCAGCGTTCCGGGGCGCTGGCGGCAATCTCGCGCAGTCCATTCTGACGAACGCTTTGCGCGCGGGCGCGCCAACTCGCCTCGTCGCCTATACGTGCAGCGCTGTTAATCACTGTTACGCTCAGCAATCGTTGCGGCTGATGACAGGCCAGCCACAGCCCGGTGAGTCCTCCCATCGAGATCCCGCAAAAATGCGCTGCCGGGATATCCAGGTGATCGAGTAACGCAATCACATCCTGCCCCAGCCGGGCGAGATCGGTTGGCCCCATATTGTTCGTCGCGCCATGTCCGTGGGTGTCATAACGCAGCACTCGATATTGTGCGCTCAGCGCCGCAAGCTGTGGCGCCCACATCGCAAGCGTCGTACCGAGAGAATTGGATAGCACTACCACCGGCGCGTCGTCCGGGCCATCAATCTGGTAATTCAGTTCCATGCCGTTGTTCCTCATAACGTGCAAGCACGCGTTGCACAAACTGCGCCGCGCAGCCCGTTGCCGTGCCTGGGTCCAGTAACGCCGCCAGTTGAGATTCATTAAGATGGGCCATCACCTGCGGCTCCTCAACGAGTACTGAATGCAGGGAATGACCGCTTGTCACCGCGCGATGGCACAGCCTTTCTATCAGATGATGGGCATCCTGCTTGCCGATAAACGCCGCCAATGCCAGCGTGACCGATTCCGCCATCATCAGGCCCTGAGTGATATCCAGGTTGTCACGCATCTTTTGCGTGAAGACCTGCATATTCAGGACGAGCGGTTGGGTTTCTTCAATTGCGTGCCCGACCAGCATGACGATCTCCGGCAGGACTTCCCATTCAGCCTGCCAGCCGCCGAGCGCACGTTCATGCTGCTGTAACTGACTGTTGTAGAGTGTGGCCATCAGTCCCGGCGTTTTCTGCATGGCAGTGAGGATCGCCGCGCAGCTCACCGGATTTCGCTTGTGCGGCATCGCCGACGAGCCGCCCCGACCCGCGACGGCGGGTTCGCTCACTTCCGCCACTTCGGTCTGCATCAGCAGCGCAAAGTCCTGAGCAAACTTACCGAGAGTACCGCCGACACCGGCGTACCATGCCCCCACTTCCAGCAGCCGATCGCGCTGGGTATGCCAGGGCGAATCTGGCAACGTCAACGCCAGTTCCTGCGCGAGCCGCTCTGCCACTGGTAGCGCGTTCTGCCCAAGTGACGCCAGCGTTCCCGCCGCACCGCCAAACTGCAGCACCAGTACACGCGGCAACAACGGTTGCAGGCGTTCCTGCCAGCGCAGCAGCGCATCAAGCGTACCGGCCAGTTTCAGCCCCCAGGTCACCGGCAGCGCCTGCTGCATCCAGGTGCGACCCGGCATGACGGTATGCTGATAGCGATGCGCCTGCTGAGCAAAGACCGCCGTCAATTGGCTCAGCGCACGTTGCGTGTGATTGAGCGCCGCTCGCAATTGCAGGACCAGTCCGGTATCGATCACATCCTGGCTGGTTGCCCCCCAGTGTACGTAACGTGCGGCATCAGGAGCCTCGCGCTTCACTCGCGCGGTTAAGTGTTTCACCAACGGAATGGCCAGATTGCCCGCCGCCCGCGCCGATTCTGCCAGTGCTTGTCGATCAAACTCCTGCGCATGGCAGGCCTGGGTGATAGGCCCGACAGCCGTTGCCGGTATCACGCCACAGGCCGCCTGCGCTCGAGCAAGCGCGGCCTCAAAATCGAGCATCCCCTGAAGAAGCTGGATGTCTGAAAATTCTGCCGTGAGCGCCGTTCCGCGCATCAACGGAGTTAGCAAGGTCATTCCTGCTCCTTACACACGTTCAATAATCAATGCGATACCCTGGCCGACGCCAATGCACATGGTACAGAGTGCATAGCGTCCGCCGGTACGCTGCAACTGGTAAGCGGCAGTCATCGCCAGACGCCCACCTGATGCCCCCAACGGGTGACCGAGGGCAATCGCTCCGCCGTTAGGATTCACCTGCGCGGCATCATCGGGTAGCCCCAAATCACGCATCACCGCCAGTGCCTGCGCGGCAAACGCCTCGTTAAGCTCGATAACATCCATCTGGCCAAGCGTTAAGCCCGTCTGCGCCAGTACTTTACGGACCGCTGGCGCCGGGCCAAACCCCATAATTCGCGGGGCGACGCCGGCAGTTGCCACGCCGACAATCCGCGCCAGCGGGTGCAGACTTTGCTGTGCCATCGCCTGCTCGCTGGCGATGAGGAGCGCACAGGCACCGTCGTTAACGCCAGACGCATTGCCCGCCGACACGGTACCGTCAGGACGGACGACCCCTTTCAGCCTGGCGAGCGCCTCCAGCGATGTCGCACGCGGATGTTCATCTTTGCCAAAAAGCAGCGGCTCGCCTCTTTTTTGTGACACTGTCACTGAAATTAACTCTTGTGCGAACAGCCCCTGCTCCTGAGCGGCAGCGGTTCTCAACTGGCTGCGCAGCGCAAACGCATCCTGATCGGCGCGTGTTATGCCAAACTCCTGCGCCACGTTTTCCGCCGTTTCCGGCATAGAATCCACGCCATAGCGGGCTTTCATTTGCGCGTTGATGAAGCGCCAGCCAATCGTAGTGTCTTCGATTTTCATGTTGCGGCTGAACGCATTTTCCGCTTTGCCCATCACAAACGGCGCACGTGACATGCTCTCCACACCACCGGCAATCATTAGCTGTGTTTCGCCGCTTTTAATCGCTCTCGCGGCAATACCAATGGCATCGAGGCTGGAACCACACAGACGGTTTACCGTACTGCCCGGAACGCTTTCCGGCAACCCGGCCAGCAGCAGCGCCATCCGCGCCACGTTGCGGTTATCTTCTCCCGCCTGATTCGCACAGCCGTAAATCACGTCATCGATCGCCGCAGGATCAAGGCCTGGGTTGCGTTCAAGCAGTGCTTTCAGTGGAATAGCGGCCAGATCGTCGGCCCTGACGTTCGCCAGCGTTCCGCCGAATCGACCAAACGGTGTGCGCACTGCATCGCAGATAAATGCCTGATTCATCATAGTTCCTTATGCGCTTTGCGCCAGCGGTTCACAGCTCAGAGTCACTGGCGTCAGACGTTGCAGTTCCTCAAAAGACAGACCATTGAAAATTTCCCGGACAACCGGTCCCGAATCGGTAATGTCAATCACCGCCAGGTCCGTATAAATGCGGCTGACGCAGCCCATGCCGGTTAAGGGATAGGTACAGTGTTCAACCAGTTTGCACTCGCCGTCGCGGGTCAGATGGTCCATCATCACAAATACCTGACGTGCGCCGATCGCCAGATCCATCGCACCGCCCACGGCGGGAATGGCGTCCGGCGCGCCGGTGCTCCAGTTGGCGAGATCCCCGGAGGCTGAGACCTGATACGCCCCCAGCACGCAGATATCCAGATGCCCGCCGCGCATCATGGCGAAGGAGTCACCGTGATGGAAATAGCAACCGCCCTGCAACAGCGTGACGTACTCTTTCCCGGCATTAATCAACTCCGGATCTTCTTCCCCTTCCGCCGGTTTTGGCCCCATCCCGAGCAGGCCATTTTCACTGTGCAGGAAAATCTCTTTTTCCGCAGGCAGGTAGTTGGCGATACGGGTTGGTAAACCAATCCCCAGATTGACGTATGCCCCTTCCGGGATATCCTGCGCTACGCGTCTGGCCATTTCGTCACGGGATAATTTCTTCATCGTTTACTCCTTAGGCGCGCAGCGCGGCGTGGGTGAGGTTTTCCAGAGAAAACACGCGCTGGACAAAAATCCCCGGCGTGATGACGTGCTCGGGATCAAGCTCGCCGAGAGGGACAATCTGATTCACCTCCACCACCGTGGTTTGCGCGGCGGTCGCCATGATCGGACCAAAGTTTCGTGCCGCTTTGCGGTACACCAGATTCCCCCAGCGATCGGCCTGATGCGCCTTTATCAGGGCAAAATCGGCGTTAATCGGGTATTCGAGCACATAGTTTTTCCCTTCGATGTGGCGGGTTTCTTTGCCTTCAGCCAGCGGCGTACCGTAGCCTGTTGGCGTATAGATAGCCCCCAGGCCAGCCCCGGCAGCCTGAATGCGCGCCGCCAAATTCCCCTGGGGTACCAGCTCCAGTTCAACCTCGCCACGGCGATACAGGTCATCGAAAATCTGTGAATCCACCTGACGCGGAAAAGAGCAGATCATTTTGCGTACGCGTCTGGCCTTCAACAGTGCCGCGAGACCGACTTCACCGTTACCCGCGTTGTTATTGATGATGGTAAGGTCGCGAGCCCCCTGCGCGATGAGCGCATCAATCAATGTGGTGGGTTGTCCGGCCGTACCAAAACCACCAATCATGATGGTCGCACCGTCCGGGATCCCGGCGATGGCCTCCTCCAGCGAAGGCACACTTTTATCAATCATCAGCTCGCTCCTTGTGGTGCGGATTTCGCACATTTTTGCGTTGTTCGCACAAAATGTGACCCACTTAACGAAGCCAGGCAAGGGCGATAATCGAAATATGGTGCGATAATCGAACATCGTTTATGTTTGTACGAAGAATGTGATCCGTGGCGAACAACGAGAGGAAAACAGTGGAAAAACATCCTGATGACCGACTGAACAACGAGACCGATCCGTTTAAGGGCGATCCAAACTATATGGCATCACTGGCACGCGGGCTGGAGGTGATTCAGGCGTTCACGCCGCAGCGACGGGTTATGTCGATATCGCAGATTAGCCAGAAAACCGGGATCCCGCGCGCGGCAGTCAGACGCTGTCTGTATACGCTGGGAAAACTGGGTTTCGTTTATGCCGAAGATGGGAAAAATTTCGAACTACGTCCACGGATCCTGGCACTGGGACATGCCTATCTGGCCTCCACTCCGCTGGCTCGCGCCACTCAACCGGTTCTGAAACATCTGAGCGAAATGCTCAATGAATCCTGTTCCATCGCCACCCTCGACGGTGACGATATTTTGTATATCGCCCGCGCCTCCAGCTCACGCATTATGACCATCGATCTGGACATCGGCAGTCGGCTGCCCGCGTGGTCCACCTCAATGGGACGCGTTTTGCTTAGCCATCTTTCTGAGGACAAGCTGAACGACATGCTCGGGCGCATCACCATGATCCGCTACACCTCGCAGACTGTGGATTCCGTCCCCGCCCTGCGCGCCGAACTGAAGAAAGTCCGGCAGCTGGGCTATGCGCTAAACGATCAGGAACTGGAAATGGGGCTGCGGTCCATTGCTGTGCCGCTGATGAACAGCCAGGGTCAGGTCCAGGCGGCGCTGAATGTGGGTGTACATGCCGGACAGGTGACGGCGGACGAACTGCGCAGCCGCGTACTGCCCGAGCTGCAAAAAGCCGCGCAGGAGTTGTCGCTTTTACTGCATTAACGGCTGCGCTTGGCGTGACGTTCCCAGTTTTCCTGCTTCGCCTGTGCGGATTTACGCAACGCCACATAGCACGCTCCGCTGCCGCCGTGATGTGGCAGCGCCGTGCAGTAGGCCTGAACCTCGTCGAATTCGGTCAACCAACGTGCCAGATAGCTGCGCACGATGTTGGCATGTGAGTTATCGTCTCGCCCTTTACCATGAATAATCAGCACATTGCGCAGCCCATCGCGTAACGACTGGAGCAGAAAACTGTACAGCTGTTGACGGCAGGCTTCCACCGGCTGACGCAACAGATTGAGGCTCGCCTGCTGGCTGTATTTCCCCGTACGCAGCTTATCGAGCACGCCCTGTTGCAGCCCCTCACGGCGAAACTCTAAAGGTTGCGCCAGCGGGACGATCTCCAGAAAACCGGTGGTGAGAAAATTATCAAGCTGGAGTGTATCAATACGTTGCGGGGTCCGCGCATTGCGCACGGGCTGCCAGTGTACGTCGGCGCAACGTTTCAGCGGCTGAACATCCTCCATGGCGTCAAGAAATAACGATTTGTCGTCAAGATTCATGCTGTGTCCTCCCGCTTTTTAAAGGCAGCTACTATCATAGCCGTCCCCCTGGAGGGCGACAACGGTTTACAGATGCTTCCAGTAAACATCCACGTGTCACATACTTTTGCTGTACTGATTAGCGCTGGTTTTACTCAGAGTAAAACAGTGCAGCAGTGCCGTTTAATCTGGTTGATTTAACTTAGATTTTCGTGAAATCAATCACTCCAGTTTGCTGGCATAGTTAAACGGTTCTTGCTATAAGACATTACCCGCCACCAGGAAAAATAACGGGCATAGATGAAGGATAAACTGCTGTGTGTACTGTAGAGTCTGGCGGATGTCGACAGGCTCTATTTTTTTATCCCAAATCAGGGGTATAGCACTGCTGGCAGTGACCATGATACGTTGATGCCCCACCGACTGCATGCCAACGAGGCAACCGATGCTGACACTACTGGAAGAGAAAATGATGACCCCGCTGGGCCCACTTTGGGTCATTTGCGACGAGCAGTTCAAACTTCGCGCTATCGAGTGGGAACAGTACAGTGAACGCATGGTGCAACTGCTGGATATTCATTACCGCGCACAAGGTTATACCCGTATTAGTGCGACCAATCCGGGCGGTCTGTGCGACAAACTTGCCGACTATTTTGCCGGTAACCTCAGCGCGATCGATACGCTGCCAACCGCCACCGGCGGCACCCCTTTTCAGCGGGAAGTCTGGCAAACCTTGCGCACTATTCCTTGTGGTCAGGTGATGCACTACGGTCAGTTGGCTGAGCAACTGGGACGCCCTGGCGCGGCGCGAGCGGTTGGCGCGGCGAACGGTTCAAATCCGATCAGCATCGTGGTGCCCTGCCACCGCGTGATCGGACGTAACGGCACCATGACCGGTTACGCCGGTGGCGTGCAGCGGAAAGAGTGGTTGTTGCGCCATGAAGGTTACCTGTTGCTGTAGTATCCAGGCAATTCGTGCCTTCTTGCTCACACTTTTACGTAAAGACGCCACAGGGAAAGTAAGGTTTTTCAAAGGGATAGAAATATTTTATTCACACATGTCGGAATTATCCGCTATTGGGGTGACCTCAGACTTACGTGCTCACCAAAAAGATGTTAAAATTGACAAATATCAATTACGGCTTGAGCAGACCTATGATCCCGGAAAAGCGAATTATACGGCGCATTCAGTCTGGCGGTTGTGCTATCCATTGCCAGGATTGCAGTATCAGCCAGCTTTGCATCCCGTTCACACTTAACGAGCATGAGCTTGATCAGCTTGATAATATTATCGAGCGTAAAAAGCCGATCCAGAAAGGCCAGACGCTGTTTAAAGCGGGTGATGAGCTGAAATCGCTCTATGCCATTCGTTCCGGTACGATCAAGAGCTATACCATTACTGAACAAGGCGATGAGCAAATCACCGGCTTCCATCTCGCGGGCGACCTGGTCGGTTTCGACGCGATTGGTAGCGGCCATCATCCGAGTTTTGCGCAGGCACTGGAAACCTCAATGGTCTGTGAAATCCCGTTTGAGACACTTGATGATCTGTCCGGCAAAATGCCTAATCTGCGTCAGCAGATGATGCGTCTGATGAGTGGTGAGATCAAAGGTGACCAGGATATGATCCTGTTGCTGTCGAAGAAAAACGCGGAAGAGCGTCTGGCGGCATTTATCTATAACCTGTCTCGTCGCTTTGCGCAGCGTGGCTTCTCTCCGCGTGAATTCCGTCTGACCATGACCCGTGGCGATATCGGTAACTACCTGGGCCTGACCGTTGAAACTATCAGCCGTTTGTTGGGTCGTTTCCAGAAAAGCGGAATGCTGGCGGTGAAAGGGAAATACATCACTATCGAAAACAGTGATGCGCTGGCGGTTCTCGCCGGACACACCCGCAACGTTGCTTAATCTTTCCGCAACCCTTCTGAAACCCTTCTGTCGAATCGTTAAATTTTCCTGATTTATTGATCTGACAGAAGGTTCTTCCCTGTTTCAATTCACATTCTTGGGTTACTCTTTTAGTTACAAACTGCGATGACAGTTGTAAGGAGACCCTGTATGGCTATGTATCAAAACATGCTGGTGGTTATCGATCCGAATCAGGACGATCAACCTGCGTTACGGCGTGCGGTTTATTTGCATCAACGGATTGGTGGCAAAATTAAAGCCTTTTTGCCGATCTATGACTTTTCCTACGAGATGACCACCCTGTTGTCGCCTGATGAGCGTACGGCAATGCGTCAGGGCGTCATTAGTCAGCGGACGGCGTGGATACGCGAACAAGCAAAATACTATATTGAAGCAGGCGTTCCTGTTGAAATTAAAGTGGTCTGGCACAACCGTCCTTTTGAAGCCATTATTCAGGAAGTGATCAGCGGCGGACACGATCTGGTGCTGAAAATGGCGCACCAGCATGACCGACTGGAAGCAGTGATCTTCACTCCTACCGACTGGCATCTGCTGCGTAAATGCCCAAGTCCGGTGTGGATGGTGAAAGACCAACCCTGGCCGGAAGGCGGTAAAGCGCTGGTGGCGGTAAACCTGGCCAGTGAAGAACCCTACCATAATGCGTTGAATGAGAAGCTGGTAAAAGAGACGCTGCAACTCGCCGAACAGGTCAACCATACTGAGGTGCATCTGGTCGGGGCCTACCCTGTCACGCCGATCAACATCGCGATTGAACTGCCGGAATTTGATCCCAGCGTCTACAACGATGCGATTCGCGGTCAGCACCTGCTGGCAATGAAAGCGCTGCGGCAAAAATTCAGTATCGACGAGAAAGTCACACACGTTGAGAAAGGATTACCGGAAGAGGTAATCCCCGATTTAGCGGAACATCTGCAGGCGGGGATTGTGGTTCTGGGTACAGTGGGCCGCACGGGCATTTCCGCTGCCTTCCTGGGGAATACAGCAGAACAGGTCATCGATCATTTGCGTTGTGACCTGCTGGTCATCAAACCCGACCAGTACCAGACGCCCGTTGAGCTTGACGACGAGGAAGACGACTAACGCGTTGTGTAAAAAACGAAAGGCCCAATGATTTGGGCCTTTTCTTTTAATGCTTGTCCTCACCGCCGAGGAAATAAATTCCCAACGGGATGGCCAGCAGCACAGTGAAAACCAGGCTATAGACGAAAATCATTGATGACTGAATGACATACATCGACGTCGTCCAGTCAGAAAGCGGAATATCATACTGTTCAATCACCCCACCGATCGTGGCGCGCGTGACAACCGATGCGGCAATAATAAACACACCCAGCAGACAGAGCAGAAACTTTTTGCCCTTCGCCGTCTTCAGCTTTTCCATTATCATCATAGTGTCCTTCTGTTACCAAACTTTTGTTACCTTGGCGCAACAATACCATGACAATATGAAAAAGTCTGCATCAGTTCCCCTGACAAATCCGTCACATTGAAAGCGCCTTTGCGTAAAAACGCTGAAAGCGCTATTTATACCCCCTTTTTATTGATGACTTGAATGTTTATCCTGAGTACCATTATCGAATTGTAGTTTATTTTTTTCATGTCAGTGGCAGCGGAAAGCCGGGGATAAATATGTTTGCAGAGCTGTTCGTAAAAAACATCTTCAATCTGACGGTTATTTTGAGTAGCGTCTTTAGCTTAATTCTGATGAATGTTTTCTTTCGTCATGCACATAAACGCAAGAAAGGGTTTGTCTTCCATACGGCTCAGTTTCTAATTTATGCGCTGATTATCGGTACATTGGGGCGAATCGCTAACACCGTTATTAGCCATTATAACATCAGCGCGGTTTCATCCAGTATTATCGACTTTGTCTGTACGTCGTTGATCGCCCTGATTCTGACTATTAAATTGTTTCTGGTGATTAATCAGTTTGAAAAATCGCAAATTAAAAAAGGGCGAGACGTCACCAGCGCGCGAATTTTATCGCGGATTATCAAAATCACCCTCATTGTCGTCATTATTTTGCTTTATGGTGAACACTTCGGCATGAGCCTGTCGGGGTTACTCACCTTTGGCGGCATCGGCGGTATCGCCGTGGGCATGGCAGGGAAAGATATCCTCAGTAACTTCTTTTCCGGCATTATGCTTTATTTCGATCGCCCCTTCAGTATCGGCGACTGGGTACGTTCCCCGGATCGCAATATCGAAGGCACCGTGGCGGAAATTGGCTGGCGGATGACCAAAATCACCACCTTTGATCACCGTCCGTTATACGTTCCAAACTCTGTATTTTCCTCGATTAGCGTAGAGAATCCCGGTCGGATGAGTAACCGTCGAATCAACACGGTTGTCGGGTTACGTTACGAAGATGCCAGCAAAGTGGGCACGATCGTCAATGCTATTCGACAAATGCTACAAACCCATGCCGATATCGATCAGCAACAAACGCTGCTGGTCTATTTTAACGGCTTTGGTGACTCTTCATTAAATATTATGGTGTATTGTTTTACCCGAACAACGGTCTGGGAAGAGTGGTTAGCGGTTCAACAACAGGTTTATCTTAACATTATTGATATCGTGCAGAGCCATGGCGCTGATTTCGCCTTCCCGAGCCAGACACTCTATCTCAATAATAGCAGTCAGGGTTAATGTAAAACGCCCCTGCCCGACTCGTGATAGCCTCAGGACATATTTACCTGAGGCTCCTTACTCAGACAATGCGTTATTTTCTGTTCATTCAACAATTTCGATGAAATTCCCGTCCGGGTCTTTGATGACCGCTTCATAATAACCGTCCCCGGTCGTGCGCGGTGGTGAAACCAGGATCCCCTGCGCCCGTGCTTTTTTTGCCAGCGCATCCACTTTTTTAGCACTGCCAACCGCGATTGCCAGATGCACCCACCCGGTCGTCTGGTTATCCGGGCGCAGGGCTCGCAGGGCGGGTTTCGTCATCAGTTCAATCGCAATATCATCACCGATGCGCACAAAATAAGACTCAAATCCGGGGTTGTTCTTGCTGATGTATTTCTCATTAAGCGTCCCGCCAAAAAAACCGGTCCAGAAGCGCGCCTGCGCTTCCAGTTCTGTGGTCCATAACGCCATATGTGCGATTTTCATGTTTCACCTCGTTTCAACCCGTCAGAATGTTGACAGCACTGACCGTTTTGCCCGATCATGCTCTATATTGCTCGATGATATGGTTTTCAGGATTTATTATGCTCGATTATGCAGCTTTCCCGGAACAACGACAAGCCCTGATTCAGCAGATCCTGCAGGAGAATGGGCGCGTGGTATGCAGTGACCTCGCCTCCCGGCTGAACGTCTCGGAGCACACGATTCGCCGCGATCTCCATGAACTCAGCAAGGAAGGCATCTGCAAGAAGGTGTATGGCGGCGCGGTCATGATGCTGCCGGAAGCGGGTGACTATTCCATTCGCAAAACGAAGAAGCCCGACCAAAAGAGCAGCATCGCGCAAAAATGTGCACGACTGGTCAAATCCGGTAGCTGTATTTTTATCGATACCGGTACGACCAACCTGGCGATGGCGGAGGCGCTTCCGGCAGAACTGTCTCTGACCGTGGTGACCAACTCGCCGGAAATCGCTGCCGTACTGTTAAAAAAGCCCCTGTATGACGTCATCATGCTCGGCGGTCAGCTGCAGCGCTCTTCTGGTGGTTGCGTCGGCGCTTCGGCGATTGCGCAGGTTCAGGGGATGTTATTCGACCAGGGGTTTATCGGCGGCTGTGCGATGGCGCCGGAATCCGGTCTGACCGGGTTTGATTACGCCGATTGTGAATTCAAACGCGCAGTGATCCGACAGTGTAATGAGACCATTGTCGCGCTGACGGCGGACAAGATCCCGGCGGTGGCTCGCTATGTCGTCGCCCAGAGCAGTGAGATCGATGTCATGGTAGTTGAAGCGAATATCAGCAAGGCGTATTGCGAGGCGTTTCGCGAACATGATATCCGCATTTATACGGTGTGAACGGCAGGCGCGTTTCCGCGCCTGCTGACGGAGGGTTAGTGCTTGATGATATACATGGTCCGGCTGTAGGCCACATCTTCCGGGTTCATGATCGGGTACCCTTTCAGCCACGGTTTGATTAAGCGCCCATTGGTGTACTGATAAATTGGCGCAATGGGTGCCTGCTCCATGAGGATTTTTTCCGCCGCATTGTAGTCCGCATTACGCGCTTTATCCGTGTTTTCCATCGTCGCCTGAGTGATGATTTTGTCATACGCCGGGTTGTTAAAACGGGAAATATTGCCTGAGTGCGTCGACGTCAGCAGCGACAGGAAGGTCGAAGGCTCGTTGTAATCCCCCACCCAGGAAGCACGAATCACATCGAAATTCCCGGTATTACGGCTGTCGATGTAAGTTTTCCACTCCTGGTTTTGCAGCTTCACATCCACACCTAAGTTTTTCTTCCACATCGAGGCCACCGCGATGGCGATTTTCTGGTGGTTCTCAGAGGTGTTGTATAACAGCGTCAGGTTAAGCGGTTTCTGCGGACCGTATCCCGCCGCACGCAACAGCGTTTTCGCCTGGGCATTCAGCTCTTCCTGGCTCATCTGTTCGAACGGAGACGGTTCAGGCGTAAAACCGGCAGTGACGTCCGGCGTAAAGTGCCAGGCCGGTTTTTCCCCGGTACCCAACACTTTCTCCGCCATAATGCGACGGTCAATGGTCATGCTCAGCGCCAGACGCACGCGGGAATCCGCCGTTGGCCCTTTTTGCGTGTTAAAGGCGTAGTAATAGGTTCCCAACTGCGGTGGCGTATAAACCTGCCCAGGAATGTCCTTTAACAGCTTCTGGTACATATTTTTCGGGAATGATTCAGTGATATCAATATCACCCGCCAGGTAACGTTTAGTGGCCGATGACTCTTGATTAATCGGCAGGAAAGTCACTTTTTGCAGCACCGTTTTTCCGTTATCCCAGTACTGCGTATTCGGCACCACCACCAGCTTTTCATTCACCACGCGATCCTGCAACACGTAGGCGCCATTACCCACCAGGTTGCCCGGTTTGGTCCAGTCTTTACCGCTTGCCACGTTGGCTTTTTGCACCGGATAGAACGCAAAACTGGCAGTGAGATTGGCGAACCACGGCAGCGGCTTATCCAGTTGCACTCTCAGGGTGCGGGCATCAATAGCGGTCACACCGAGCTTATCGGGCGTCACTTTGCCATCAATGATCGCCTGGGCGTTATTGACCCCTGCCAGCGCGGCAAACCAGGCAAAGGGGGACAACGTTTTCGGA
Source organism: Citrobacter sp. (assembly GCF_050252275.1). Classification (NCBI taxonomy): domain Bacteria; kingdom Pseudomonadati; phylum Pseudomonadota; class Gammaproteobacteria; order Enterobacterales; family Enterobacteriaceae; genus Citrobacter; species Citrobacter sp. Next base: position 18,385 of record NZ_JBFWLF010000046.1, read on the forward strand.
TCCACCAGGCGCTGCCAGCTATAGACAAAATCCTGGGCGGTCACCGGCGTACCATCTGACCAACGCGCATTATCCCGCAGCGTAAACGTCCAGATGCGATTGTCGTTGCTTTTCCATTGCGTGGCGACGCCAGGTACGATTTCACCCTTCTCGTTCTGGTTCACCAGTCCTTCAAACAGATCGCGAATAACCTGAATTTCCGGCAGGCCAACCGCTTTTGCCGGATCAAGCGTCGCCGGTTCATCTTTTATATGGCGAACCAGCTCCTGCTTCTCTGCCAGTACCGTTCCGCTGGGAACATCCGCAGCATATGACAGAGAAATGCTGCTAACCAACAGCGCACAACAGGTTACTGAAACAGCGTGCTTCATAGAGTCCCCTCAATCCAGCTTATTCACGATGGCGTAATTATTTGTTTCGCCTGAAGGAAATGCAAACATCTTCCTGCAGAAAATTGATATTACGACTAAAAATCCGTCCATGCGAAAACGATTTGATTATCGACCCAATTTGCACAACACTGCGAGTAATAATCCCTGAATTCAGAGACGCTTATGACCGTTACCCGCCCTCGCGCCGAACGCGGCGCCTTCCCGCCAGGAACTGAACATTATGGTCGTTCACTGTTGGGTGCACCGCTGATCTGGTTTCCGGCAGCCGTCGCCAGTCGTGACAGTGGCTTGATTATCGCGGGAACGCATGGCGACGAAAATGCTTCAGTGGTCACGCTCTCCTGCGCACTGCGCACGCTGACGCCTTCACTGCGCCGCCACCATGTGATCCTCGCAGTGAACCCGGACGGCTGTCAGCTCGGTTTGCGTGCGAACGCTAACGGCGTCGACCTTAATCGCAATTTCCCGTCAGCAAACTGGAAAGCCGGCGAGACGGTTTATCGCTGGAACAGTGCTGCGGAAACGCGTGACGTGGTGCTGTTGACGGGAGATCATCCGGGTTCGGAACCGGAAACTCAGGCGTTATGTCAGCTCATTCACCGCATTCACCCCGCGTGGGTGGTCTCTTTCCATGACCCACTGGCCTGTATTGAAGATCCCAAAAGCAGCGAGCTCGGTGAATGGCTGGCGCAGGCGTTCGAACTACCGCTGGTGACAAGCGTTGGTTACGAAACGCCCGGCTCTTTCGGCTGGGGGTGTGCGGATCTGAATTTACACTGCATCACAGCGGAATTCCCGCCGATCTCATCAGATGAGGCCAGCGAGAAATATCTCCAGGCGATGTCCACGCTTCTGCGCTGGCATCCT
>NZ_JBFWLF010000047.1:0-19632 GCF_050252275.1 Citrobacter sp.
GCAGGATCTACTGGATACGCTGGATGCGCAACACATCGAAAAAGCCACCTTCATTGGCCACTCTATGGGGGGTAAAGCGGTGATGGCGCTCAGCGCGCTGGCACCGGAACGCATCGATCGCTTAGTGGCTATCGATATCGCCCCGGTGGACTATCATGTCCGCCGCCACGACGAAATTTTCGCGGCTATCAACGCGGTGACGGCATCAGCGGCAAAAACTCGCCAGCAGGCGGCAGCGGTCATGCGCGAACATCTTAATGAAGAAGGCGTGATTCAATTTTTGCTGAAATCGTATGTTGACGGCGAGTGGCGCTTCAACGTGCCGGTACTGTGGGAACAATATCCGCATATCGTCGGCTGGGAGACAATTCCCGCCTGGAATCATCCGGCGCTGTTTATCCCCGGCGGCAACTCCTCATACGTCACCGAGGCATACCGCGACGATTTACTGGCACAGTTCCCACAAGCACGTGCGCATGTGATTGCCGGGGCCGGTCACTGGGTGCATGCCGAAAAACCGGAGGCGGTGTTGCGCGCCATCCGTCGTTATCTTAATGAAACAGCTAACTGATTAAAAACTCAGCGTCCGTGCGCGATTACGCGTGTGAACGTTGGCGCGCCTCATTCGCTGATGTATGATGGCGCGCTATCCATCCGGGCAGAGGCCTGGCTGATTGTTTCCCCGAAGTCACCAATATCATGGCCAAAGAACAAACGGACCGTACGACACTAGATCTGTTCGCGCACGAGCGTCGCCCGGGACGACCGAAAACCAATCCGCTTTCACGCGATGAACAGCTGCGCATTAATAAGCGTAATCAACTCAAACGCGACAAAGTTCGCGGTCTTAAGCGTGTCGAACTCAAACTCAACGCAGAAGCTGTTGACGCGTTGAATGAGCTGGCGGAATCTCGAGAGATGAGCCGCAGTGAACTGATCGAAGAGATATTGATGGCCCAACTGGCAGCGCTACGCGGCCAGGATCTCGCCTGAAATTATCCCCTCTTCCACTTTCGTGTAGCATGGAGTGCACTCGTATGCGTTTGCTATTTCCGCATACCTGACTGTTCTGCTATGATTGCCCTTATCTGTGGGCAATTCGCCACCACCATTTCAATAAGTTTCAAGAGGTTACTTTACTCATGGCAATCACTGGCATCTTTTTCGGCAGCGACACCGGGAATACCGAAAATATCGCAAAAATGATTCAAAAACAGCTTGGTAAAGACGTTGCCGATGTGCATGACATTGCAAAAAGCAGCAAGGAAGATCTCGAAAGTTATGACATTCTGCTGCTTGGCATCCCAACCTGGTACTACGGTGAAGCGCAGTGTGACTGGGACGACTTCTTCCCTACCCTCGAAGACATCGATTTTAACGGCAAACTGGTCGCACTGTTCGGCTGTGGCGATCAGGAAGATTATGCAGAATACTTCTGCGACGCGTTAGGCACAATCCGCGATATCATTGAGCCGCGCGGTGCAACCATCGTGGGTCACTGGCCGACCGCTGGCTATCATTTTGAAGCCTCCAAAGGTCTGGCGGATGATGACCATTTTGTCGGTCTGGCGATTGACGAAGACCGTCAGCCGGAACTGACCGCCGAGCGCGTGGAAAAATGGGTGAAGCAGATCTCTGAAGAATTGCACCTTGATGAGATCATCAACGCCTGATGTACGGCGGCGCAGACAAGGTTTGCGCCGCATCAATAGACAGAACCAATCAAAATAATTGCTACAAATTTGTAACTTTCTTGCCCATCCCTGTACAATGTGCGGGAGTTTTTAGGTGGCGCTCTCATTTCCAGGCAATACCGACTATTTATTAACATTTGCCAGAGGCTTGCAGTTTTCATTTAGACACGGCAGTCCTATAATGAAACGCATTATCCCGAGTGCAATTTCTGTCACTTCTTGTATGAAGTGAATCGTTTAGCAACAGGACAGATTCCGCATGACTGACAACAATACCGCATTAAAGAAGGCTGGCCTGAAAGTAACGCTTCCTCGTTTAAAGATTCTGGAAGTTCTTCAGGGACCGGATAACCATCACGTCAGTGCGGAAGATTTATACAAACGACTGATCGACATGGGTGAAGAAATTGGTCTGGCGACCGTGTATCGCGTGCTGAACCAGTTTGATGACGCCGGTATCGTAACCCGCCACAATTTTGAAGGCGGCAAATCCGTTTTCGAGCTGACCCAGCAGCATCATCACGATCACCTGATTTGCCTTGATTGCGGCAAAGTGATCGAATTTAGCGATGAGTCTATTGAAGCGCGCCAGCGTGAGATCGCGTCGAAGCATGGCATTCGTCTGACGAACCATAGCCTCTACCTCTATGGCCACTGCGCTGAAGGCGATTGCCGCGAAAACGAACACGCGCATGACGCGAAATAATCTGCATTATTCTGAAAAGCCAACCTGCCGGTTGGCTTTTTTTATGCCTGCCATTCCCTACTCAGCGCTTTCTTCTGCCTGCATGTTGCTTTAATGTAAAATATCACCCTGCTTCGTCCGGAGAATCGAAATGGAACTTCGCCAGCTACGTTACTTTGTCCGTATTGTAGAAACCGGCAGTATGGGCAGCGCGGCGCTCGATCTCGACATCGGCGTGTCCGCCCTGAGCCAGCAGATGACGCGGCTGGAAAACGAACTCGCGATCCGCCTGTTACAGCGAACCTCGCGCGGCGTCACGCCCACTAACGCCGGTCTGGCCTTTTATTCACAAGCGCAACTGGCGCTACGTCACGCCGATGATGCGATCCTGGCCGCTCGCGAGGCGCGTCTCTCGGGACACGTCAGCGTCGGCATGGCCCCCAGCACCGCCTCCATCCTGGGAATACCGTTTATTCATGCCATGCGGGAACATTACGCCGACGTTCGCCTGCATGTGGTGGAAAGCCTGTCGGGTAATCTGGAACGGATGATCAACACGCGCCAGATTGATCTGGCGGTCGTGTTTCAAAAAGAGAAGATCCTGCGCTGGAGCGCCAGACCGGTTCTTGAGGAGCGCCTGTTTCTGATTGGCACACACGAGCTGCTGGCGGATATTCCGGATGACACCATAATGCCTGCTCAACTGGCGAATATTCCCCTGATTATGCCAAGCCAGGGACACGGCCTGCGTGGCAGACTGGAAGCCATCTGTCAGGAACACGGACTGAAGGTCGATATTGCCACGGAAATTGACGGCCTGACGTTACTGATGCGCGCCGTTGGCAGCGGACTCGGCGCCACGCTGCAACCCGGTGCAGCCATTTCGCATCTTGAGAGGGAAGCGCTAAGAGTGATCGGCGTCCATAATCCCGTCCTCAGCCGCCCCAATTTTCTGGTCAGTCTGTCGGACGATGAACTCACCCCTGCCGGTCTTGCAGCCCGCGTGATACTCACAAAAGTCATGCGTGAACTCGTTGAAACCGGTCATTGGCCGGGCGCGACACTTTACGCTCCCTAAACCCCCCTTTAGCTATTCGTCATAGCGCCCATACAATCAGCACGTATACATTTCAATTACAAATTTAACAAATAGTTAAATGGTAATGGAGTAGACGATGGTTGATGTACTGGTGATTGGCGGTGGTAATGCCGCGTTATGTGCCGCCTTAACCGCCCGTGAGGCAGGAGCTTCCGTGCTGCTGTTAGAGGCTGCGCCCCGGGAATGGCGCGGCGGGAATTCCCAACACACGCGCAATTTACGCTGTATGCACGATGCACCACAGGATGTGCTGGTCGAGAGTTATCCCGAAGAGGAGTTCTGGCAGGATCTCTGGCGTGTCACCGAAGGCAATACCAATGAAGCGTTGGCGCGACTGGTGATCCGGACCTCTTCCCAGTGCCGCGACTGGATGCGTCAGCACGGCGTTAATTTTCAGCCTCCGCTCTCTGGCGCGCTGCACGTGGCGCGTACCAATGCCTTCTTCATGGGCGGCGGTAAAGCCCTCGTGAACGCTTATTACCGCAGCGCAGAAAAACTGGGGGTACAGATTCGCTACAACACGCCGGTACAGGCACTTGAACTGCACAACGGCGAATTCATCGCAGCCCTGGCAGGCCACGAGCGCATTGAGGCGAAAGCCTGCGTACTCGCCGCCGGTGGATTTGAATCCAACCGCGAATGGCTGCGCGACGCCTGGGGAGAGAACGCTCGTGGCGAATGGCCAGCCGATAACTTCCTCATTCGCGGCACCCGCTTTAATCAGGGCGTCTTGCTCAAGTTTATGATCGATGCCGGTGCTGACATTATCGGAGATCCGTCTCAGTCCCACTGTGTGGCGATTGATGCCCGGGCCCCGTTGTACGACGGCGGCATTTGTACCCGCGTGGATTGCGTCTCACTGGGTGTGGTAGTCAACCGGGACGCGGAGCGCTTTTACGATGAAGGCGAAGATTTCTGGCCGAAACGCTATGCCATCTGGGGGCGTCTGGTTGCCCACCAGCCGGGGCAGATTGGCTACTCCATTATCGACAGCAAAGCGATCGGTCACTTTATGCCGCCGGTTTTCCCCGGCGTACAGGCCAATACGCTGAGTGAACTGGCCCGCCAGTTGGGGCTGGATCCCGAACGCTTTACCCATACCGTGGAGCACTACAATCAGGCCTGTCAGCCGGGTCAGTTTGATCACACGAAGCTGGACAACTGCGCGACGCAGGGCCTGACGCCACCGAAAACGCACTGGGCGCGGCCTATTGATACGCCCCCCTACTACGGTTACGCCCTGCGACCAGGGATCACCTTTACCTATCTGGGACTGAAAGTGAATGAACACGCTGCAGTCCACTTCGCAGGCACCCCCAGCCGTAACCTGTTCGTTGCCGGTGAGATGATGGCTGGCAACGTACTGGGCAAGGGCTATACCGCCGGTGTCGGCATGTCCATCGGCACCACGTTTGGTCGCATCGCAGGTAAAGAAGCCGCGCAGGCAGCACGTAAGGAGGCGCATCATGAAGCAGCTTGAAAAACTGATCATCGAGGCCAAAATTCTCACCGAGCCAGAAGCTGAAGTCGAGCGGGTGATGCAGGTCTGTAACGCCTGTCGCTATTGCGAAGGGTTTTGCGCCGTGTTCCCGGCGATGACGCAACGACTGGAATTTGGCAAAGCCGACATTAACTATCTGGCAAACCTGTGCCATAACTGCGGCGCCTGTCTGCATGCCTGCCAGTATGCGCCGCCCCATGAGTTTGCGATCAACGTGCCGAAAGCAATGGCGGAAGTGCGTCTGGAAACGTATCAACACTACGCGCAACCGGCGGCCTTCGGGGCGCTGTATCGCCGGGCTGGCGTCACCGTGACGCTGGCTCTGGTCTTTAGTCTGATCCTCTTTTTACTCCTCGCGATGGGGCTGAAGGGATCGCTACTCCATCCGCCGCTGGCCGGTGATTTCTACCAAATCTTCCCGCACAACCTGCTGGCATGGATGTTTGGATCGGTTTTCATGCTGGCGATCGGTTTACTGATGGCAGGGGTGATCCGCTTCTGGCGCGAGATCTCTCCCGTCGGGCCGCGTCCGGCGGAAATTGCCGAAGCGTCGCACAACGCGCTGACGCTGAAATACCTCGACGGCGGACATGGCAAAGGCTGCAACGAGGCGGACGATGCTTTCACATTGATGCGTCGTCGTTTCCACCATTTCACCTTCTACGGCTTTATGCTCTGTTTCGCCGCGACCGTGGTGGCGACGGGTTACCACTACTTCGCCGGTTGGGAAGCCCCCTACCCGTTCTTCAGCGTGCCGGTCATGCTTGGCACGCTCGGAGGAATCGGTTTAATTGTCGGCCCGGCAGGCCTGCTGTGGTTAAACCTTAAGCGCTCGCCACTGCATGGCGACGCGCGACAGAAACCGATGGATCGCGGTTTTATTTTACTGCTGCTCCTGACCAGCCTGACCGGTATAGGTTTGCTGGCGGGAAGAGACACCTCATGGATGGGGATCCTGCTTGCCATCCATCTTGGCGTGGTCATGGCGCTTTTTTTGACCATTCCATACGGAAAATTTGCCCACGGATTTTACCGCTGCGCGTCTTTACTCAAATGGGCGATTGAGAAGCGACGTGGAAAACAGGCGGGGGTCGCAGGCGACTAACCCGCAAACTCTTACCTCTATACATAATTATGATAAGACAGTGGAGCAACTTCAATGACTCAACAACCATCGCGCGCTGGCACGTTCGGCGCAATACTGCGTGTGACCAGCGGTAATTTTCTCGAACAGTTCGATTTTTTCCTGTTTGGTTTTTACGCCACTTATATCGCAAAGACGTTTTTTCCTGCCGAAAGTGAGTTTGCCGCATTAATGCTTACTTTTGCCGTTTTTGGCTCCGGATTTTTAATGCGCCCTATCGGGGCCGTGGTGTTGGGCGCATATATCGACAGGATCGGCCGACGGAAAGGGCTGATGGTCACCCTGGCGATTATGGGCTGCGGCACGCTGCTCATCGCCCTCGTGCCGGGTTATCAGACTATCGGCCTGCTGGCTCCCGTGCTGGTCCTGGTGGGGCGTCTGCTACAGGGATTTTCTGCTGGCGTCGAACTGGGCGGCGTCTCTGTTTATCTTTCTGAGATCGCCACGCCAGGCAATAAAGGCTTTTACACCAGTTGGCAATCGGCCAGCCAGCAGGTGGCGATTGTCGTCGCCGCGCTGATCGGCTACGGTCTGAATGTCACGCTGGGACACGATGAAATCTCCGAATGGGGTTGGCGAATTCCGTTCTTCATTGGCTGCATGATTATTCCGCTGATTTTTGTTCTTCGACGTTCGCTACAGGAAACTGAAGCCTTTTTACAACGTAAACACCGTCCGGACACTCGGGAAATTTTTACCACCATTGCTAAAAACTGGCGCATCATCACCGCGGGTACCCTGCTGGTGGCGATGACGACCACGACCTTTTATTTTATTACTGTCTATACCCCCACTTACGGGAGAACGGTGTTGAACCTGAGCGCACGTGACAGCCTGGTAGTCACCATGCTGGTAGGGATTTCTAACTTCATCTGGCTGCCGATTGGCGGCGCTATCTCTGATCGGATCGGGCGACGCCCGGTGCTGATGGGCATCACCTTGCTCGCCCTCGTTACCACCTGGCCGGTGATGAACTGGCTTACCGCTGCCCCTGACTTCACCCGCATGACGCTGGTGCTGCTCTGGTTCTCGTTCTTTTTTGGCATGTATAACGGCGCGATGGTGGCGGCCCTGACCGAAGTGATGCCGGTTTATGTCCGAACCGTGGGTTTTTCGCTGGCCTTTAGTCTTGCGACAGCGATTTTCGGCGGCCTGACGCCTGCTATCTCCACCGCATTGGTCCAGTTGACCGGCGATAAGAGTTCTCCGGGGTGGTGGCTCATGTGCGCGGCGCTGTGCGGGCTCGCCGCAACGGCAATGCTGTTTGTTCGTCTCAGCCGTGGTTATCAGACAGCAGAGAATAAGCTCTGAAATGCAAGCGGGCGGAGATCTCTCCGCCCGCTTTATGTTGTCTCTGACGTTTACTTCGCCGTATTGTTACTGCGAATTTCCTGCCAGATCTTATCGCAATCGGCTTTGACAGCCTGATCGTTACCGGTACGTGTCGCCTGAATACACTGCTGGTAATCCAGCACACGAACACTTTCCTGATTTGCAAACTGTTGATGTTGTTTTTCTTTTTTCAGCACATCCAGCACGCTCTGGCAGGCTTCGATTTTCTCGGGCGATCCCTGTGCCGTGTTGATACAGGCGCTATACGCCTCTTTCAACCGACTGTCTTCTTTCGGCGCCGTTGACGGTGCACAGGCCACCAGTCCCGAGGCCATTACGGCGATGAGTATCAGTTTTTTCATAGCATGGTCCTCAACGAGGCGGCAGGCCCAAGGCCTGCCGCTGTTGGCATTAGAAGATGGTGAACGGTGCAATCACAATGAACTTCACGTCGCGCTCATCCTGGAAGATGTTGCCGTAACCGCCGCCCCAGCTCGGGATGTTGGAGTGGTTGTCATATTCGGTGAAGTGCAGTTTAAACATGGTGCCTTTCGCACGACCATCCTGCAGGGTGTAGACCGCATCCAGGCTGTATGACGATTCTTCGATGGTACGGTTTTTGTCGTAGTACGCATCCGGGTTGCTCTGCCAGGTAGACGGTTTCGCGTCCCAGGCATACACATAAGAAGCCCCGACGGCCCAGCCTGGCAGGTTCCAGTTCTTCAGGTCATACATCGCGCCAAAGAAGACCGCTTTTTCGCCGTTGGCGTTGAAGTCTGAACGGTTATCCCACCAGATATCCAGACGACCGTTGGATGACGCATAGGTCGGCGTCATACGTTGCAGGAAGAACCCTTGCTGCCCTTCGGCCTTAACCCAGGTCCCTTCCAGACGCAGGTCAACCACTTCCGCCACTTTATAGCCGAAGGTCAACGCCTGCAGCCAGGCGGTTCCGTCATAGATATCGCTGGCGCTGCGGTCATCAACTTTGTCACGCGCACCGTAGAACTGGTAGCTGGTGGAGAACGGATTGCCACCTAAATCAAACTTGTAGCTGGCTTTGGCGAAGTACTGATCGACGTAGCCTTCGGACTGACCAAAGGCGGCTTCCAGCACCAGGTCATTTTTGAAATCATACTTTGCGCCGACAGAATGGAGATAATCGACTTTGGTCTTTTTATCGCCCTGGTAGAATTTATCAACCTCAGTGTGCCATGGCGCTTTATATTCGTTGGCCCACATGTAGGAGAAACTCAGTGCGCCTGCATCGCCGTAGTCAAAGTTTGCGCCCGCTTCAGCACCCTGATAGGTACCCGGCATAAAGCTCCAGTGCGGTGCTAACAGCGTCTGACCGGTAGGCTGAATATAACCGGCACGCGCCCAGGCTGGACCGTATTTGAATTTCGCGGCGGCCTTGTACAGACTGATTCCGCTCTTATCACCGGAATAGTCTTCATCGTAGCCTTTGTTCTTTTTCGAGAACGCGATTTCGTTTGGATGGCCGCTGTCGCCGTTTTCTGCCATTTCAATTGCCGTAAACGCCGCCACATCGAGACCGAACATATCTGCTGCATAGCCGGACTGGAAATCCAGGTTGGCGTTCCAGGTCGCGTGAGAAAGGTTGGTTTTGTACTTATCTCCGTCGGTGACATCTTTACGGTCGCGCTCACGCTGCCAGTAATAAATGCCGCCCGTCAGGGTTGAATCATCGATAAAGCCTTCAGCCTGTGCCTGCGGAACAACGACCAGACCTGACAGTGCTGTGATACCGGCGATAGCCAACGCCAGCGCACTACGTTTGCCACTAAACGTACGCATATGTTAATCCTCTTTGACGTATAAATTGCTGTTGCCAAAGGCAAAACAGCGAAAAAATAAAAAAGTAAAAGTAGCACTGAAAAAAAACCTCACTGACTACAGTGATAGACTATTTTTCGCGACGCGAATTATCAATATCTTTCTGTAACGAGAATGTAAGAGTATGAGCAACCGCACATAATTCATTGCTTCCTGTTACATTTTATTCATCCATCAAAAAATACCGTAAAAGCTGCAAATTCTCTTTGTTTTCCAGAAAGATGAACGAGATTTCATGACACTATCTGTTTTTTTGCGAGTGTTATCGATAACAGACGGTTGTTAATGGCATTATTTTGTGAATGGGAATTAATTCGCTTCGCAAAGCGAGATTTTTCGTTGAACAGAAGATAAAAAAACGCCGCAGAATGCGGCGCTTGAAGGTAGCATTGCGGCAGTTTATTCGCCGACTTTCGCCCAGGTATCACGCAGGCCAACGGTGCGGTTAAACACCAGCTTCTCTGCGCTGGCGTAACGGCTGTCCAGGCAGAAGTAACCTTCGCGCTCAAACTGGAACGCTTTCCCTGCTACTGCGGCTTTCAGCGACGGTTCAGCAAACCCCTGTTTGATCACCAGCGATTCCGGGTTCATCACGGAGAGGAAATCTTCCGCCGCGCCTGGGTTTGGTACGCTGAACAGACGATCGTAGAGACGAATTTCGACTGGCAGCGCGTGTGCGGCACTAACCCAGTGGATCACACCTTTCACTTTACGGCCATCTGCCGGATCTTTGCTCAGGGTATCTGCATCATAGGTACAGAAGATGGTGGTAATAGTGCCTTCCGCATCTTTTTCCACGCGTTCTGCTTTCACCACGTAGGCGTTGCGCAGACGCACTTCTTTACCCATCACCAGACGTTTGTACTGCTTGTTGGCTTCTTCGCGGAAATCAGCGCGATCGATCCAGATTTCACCGCTGAAAGGAACTTCACGCGTGCCCATTTCCGGCTTGTTCGGATGGTTAGGCATGGTGACCATTTCGCTTTCACCCTGCGGGTAGTTCTCGATAACCAGTTTCACCGGATCAATAACCGCCATCGCACGCGGGGCGTTTTCGTTCAGGTCTTCGCGGATACAAGATTCCAGCGACGCCATTTCGATCGTATTGTCCTGCTTGGTCACGCCAATGCGTTTGCAGAATTCACGGATCGCCGCTGCGGTATAGCCACGACGACGCAGACCAGAGATCGTCGGCATACGCGGATCGTCCCAGCCTTCAACGTGCTTGTCAGCCACTAGCAGGTTCAGCTTACGCTTGGACATCACCGTGTATTCCAGATTCAGGCGCGAGAATTCATACTGGCGCGGATGAACCGGAATCGTGATGTTGTCGAGCACCCAGTCGTACAGACGACGGTTGTCCTGGAATTCCAGGGTACACAGAGAGTGGGTAATACCTTCCAGCGCATCACTGATGCAGTGGGTGAAGTCGTACATCGGGTAGATGCACCACTTGTTGCCGGTCTGATGGTGCTCGGCAAATTTAATGCGGTACAGAACCGGATCGCGCATCACGATAAACGGCGACGCCATGTCGATCTTCGCACGCAGGCAGGCTTTACCTTCTTCAAAACCGCCGGTACGCATTTTTTCAAACAGCGCGAGGTTCTCTTCGATGCTGCGATCGCGGAACGGACTGTTTTTGCCAGGCTGAGTCAGCGTGCCACGGTATTCGCGGATCTGCTCCGGCGTCAGCTCATCGACATACGCCAGACCTTTGTTGATCAGTTCAACCGCATAAGCGTGCAGTTGATCAAAGTAATCTGAGGAGTAGCGAACGTTGCCAGCCCAGTGAAAACCTAACCACTCAACGTCGTTTTTGATCGAATCAACGTACTCGATATCTTCTTTTACCGGGTTGGTGTCATCGAAACGCAGGTTGCACTGGCCCTGGTAGTCTTGCGCGATACCAAAGTTCAGGCAGATGGATTTCGCGTGGCCAATGTGCAGATAGCCATTTGGCTCCGGCGGAAAACGGGTATGGACTGTGGTGTGCTTACCACTGGCCAGATCTTCATCGATGATCTGACGAATAAAGTTACTCGGGCGGGCTTCAGCCTCACTCATCGTGGATTCCTCAAAGCGTAAACAACGTATAACGGCATATGATCTTATAAGCCGGACTGACTGACAACCTTTAGTTACTGAAAAAGTGGCGTTGAAGAAAAATAGGAGGGAATTTGCTGCAAAAAAAAGCGGCGGAGGTTTCCCCCGCCGCTTCATGTTGCCGGATGGCGTCTTATACCTTATCCGACCTACCCTTTGATCTCATACAGTGGCGTTTGACCGGCAACCACGTGACCGTCGGCTTTAATCACCAGGCCGCTGAAATCGTCGATGTTGCTGCACACCACCGGACTAATCATAGAGCGCGCGTTTGCGTTCAGGTAATCCAGATCCATTTCCAGAATCGGCTGACCCGCGGTCACTTCCGCGCCCTCTTCTACCAGACGCGTGAAGCCCTGGCCGTTCAGCGCGACGGTATCGATACCCATGTGGACAACGATTTCCGCGCCTTTCTCGGTTTCCAGGCAGAACGCATGATTGGTATTGAAGATTTTCACAATCGTGCCCGCTGCCGGAGAAACTACGGTTTTATCCGTTGGTTTTACCGCAACACCGTCACCCACCGCTTTGCTGGCGAACGCTTCGTCAGGCACCTGCTCCAGCGCAACCACATCACCGGTTACCGGAGAAACCAGTTCGGCAATGGTCACCGCATTTGGAACCGCCTGCGGTTTAGCTGCTGCCTGGGCAACAGGCGCAGCAGAGGCTTCAGCCGCCGCAACCGGACCGGTGGTTTTCATCGCGTTAGCGATTTTCTCAGCCACGAAGCCGACGATAATCTGCACGCTGGTTTTGTTCAGACGAATCACACCAGAAGCACCCAGGCGTTTCGCCAGACCTTCATTCACCAGCGACGAGTCTTTTACGCTCAGACGCAGACGGGTGATGCAGGCGTCAATACCGGTGAGGTTATCAGAACCACCGATGGCGGCGATGTACTGACGCGCCAGGGCAGAAACGTCCTGCTCTTTATCGCTGCTCACATTGAGGTCCTGACCGTCCGCTTCGCTGCCAGCCACAGCCAGTTCGCGACCCGGCGTCATCAGGTTGAATTTGGTAATAACGAAACGGAACACCACGTAGTAGATGGCAAAGAACACCAGACCCTGCGGGATCAGCATCCACCACTGGGTCGCCAGCGGGTTACGGGAAGAAAGCACCATATCCACCAGACCCGCGCTGAAGCCGAAGCCAGCAATCCAATGCATGCTCGCTGCGATGAATACAGAGATCCCGGTCAGGACGGCGTGAATCACATACAGAACCGGCGCAACGAACATGAAGGAGAATTCCAGCGGTTCAGTGATACCGGTAAAGAATGCCGCAAACGCACCGGCCATCATAATACCCAGCACTTTCGCCTTGTTCTCAGGACGCGCGCAGTGGTAGATAGCCAGCGCCGCACCCGGCAGACCAAACATCATGATTGGGAAGAAGCCCGCCTGATAACGACCGGTAATCCCGACAACTGCTTTACCCGATTCAATAGACTGGGCGCCGCCGAGGAAGTTAGGAATGTCGTTAATCCCCGCAACGTCGAACCAGAATACGGAGTTCAGGGCGTGATGCAGACCCACCGGAATCAACAGACGGTTAAAGAAGGCGTAGATACCCGCACCGGTTGAGCCCAGTTTTTGAATGTGTTCACCGAAGTTAACCAGACCGTCGAAAATTACCGGCCAGATGTACATCATGATGAACGCCACAACGATCATCACAAAAGAGGTGAGGATCGGTACCAGACGGCGCCCGCTGAAGAAGGAGAGCGCTTTCGGCAGCTCAACGCTACTAAAGCGGTTGTACAGTTCAGCAGAGATAATACCGACAAGGATACCCACGAACTGGTTGCTGATCTTACCGAAAGCAGCAGGCACCTGGTCTGCAGGGATCTTCTGAATCATGGAAACCGCCGCCGGAGAACAGAGCGTGGTCAGCACCAGGAAGCCCACAAAACCGGTCAGCGCCGCAGCACCGTCTTTATCTTTAGACATACCGTAAGCCACACCGATAGCAAACAGTACGGACATGTTATCGATAATGGCGGAACCGGACTTAATGAAGAACGCCGCAAGGGCGTTGTCTCCACCCCAACCTACCGGGTCGATCCAATAGCCGACCCCCATCAATATTGCCGCCGCAGGCAGCGTGGCGACCGGCACCATTAGCGCACGGCCTACCTTTTGCAGATAACCTAGAATACTCACTTTCTTCCCCCTTTGAGACCCCGTTAAGGCTCGCTTTAAGCTGTGTTTTTATTTTGTCACTAACTTATTGAAATTCAGTTGTTGCTTTACTGGCATTGTGAGTGTGTAAAAATTTAATTCGTACCGCAAATTAAAAGCGTGTTTTTTGTGAGTTTAGTCACCAAATATCGTTATATTCACTCCCTTTTACTGGCTATGTGGGAAAACTTATTTTATCATTCAAAAAATCAAGACAGATTGACCCAACTGATGCATGCCAGGTTACGCTTTGCCATGCACCTGAACAATCCGTCAACGGCTTACATTTACTTTCTGAGGTGAAGAATGAGACTGATTCCCCTGACTTCCGCTGAACAGGTCGGCAAATGGGCGGCACGCCATATCGTTAATCGCATCAACGCGTTCAAACCGACAGCCGATCGTCCGTTTGTTCTGGGTCTGCCGACAGGCGGCACGCCGTTGACAGCGTATAAAGCCTTAGTCGAAATGCACAAAGCGGGCCAGGTTAGCTTCAAACACGTCGTGACGTTCAATATGGACGAATATGTCGGCTTGCCAAAAGAGCATCCGGAAAGCTACTACAGCTTCATGCATCGCAATTTCTTTGACCATGTTGATATTCCAGCAGAAAATATCAACCTGCTCAACGGCAACGCGCCGGACATCGACGCCGAATGCCGTCAGTATGAAGAAAAGATCCGTTCCTACGGTAAAATCCACCTGTTCATGGGGGGTGTCGGCAATGATGGTCATATCGCCTTTAACGAACCGGCTTCGTCGCTGGCTTCTCGTACCCGTATCAAAACCCTGACGCATGACACCCGTGTGGCAAACTCCCGTTTCTTTGACGGCGACGTGGATCAGGTACCGAAGTACGCGCTGACCGTTGGCGTGGGTACCCTGCTGGACGCTGAAGAAGTGATGATTCTGGTGCTGGGTTCGCAGAAAGCGCAGGCGCTGCAGGCTGCGGTGGAAGGCAATGTGAACCACATGTGGACCATCAGCTGTCTGCAACTGCATCCGAAAGCGGTTGTGGTGTGCGATGAGCCATCCACAATGGAACTGAAAGTTAAGACACTGAAATATTTCAACGAGTTAGAAGCCGAAAATATCAAAGGTCTGTAATGTAGTCTCCGCCCTGTTTTATGTTCAGGGCGGCATTTTTTTGAAATCGGGGGTCGGAATGTATGCTTTAACCCAGGGCCGGATCTTCACCGGTCACGAAATTCTTGATGACCATGCGATTGTTGTCGCCAATGGCCTGATTGACCGCGTTTGTCCTGTGGCAGAACTGCCGCCAGAGATCGAACAACGTTCAGTGAACGGGGCCATTCTTTCCCCCGGCTTTATCGATGTCCAGCTCAACGGCTGCGGCGGCGTGCAGTTTAACGACACGGCAGAAGCCGTCACCGTTGAAACGCTGGAGATCATGCAGAAGGCCAACGAGAAATCGGGCTGCACCAACTACCTGCCTACGCTGATTACCACCAGCGATGATCTCATGAAGCAAGGCATTCGCGTGATGCGTGAATACCTGGCCAAACATCCGAATCAGGCGCTGGGTCTGCACCTGGAAGGCCCGTGGCTGAACCTGGTGAAAAAAGGGACGCACAATCCGAGCTTTGTCCGTCAGCCTGACGCTGCGCTGGTCGATTTCCTGTGCGATAATGCCGACGTAATCACCAAAGTGACGCTGGCGCCGGAAATGGTTCCTGCGGAAGTGATCAGCAAGTTGGCGAATGCCGGGATTGTAGTCTCCGCCGGGCACTCCAACGCCACGCTGAAAGAAGCGAAAGCCGGGTTCCGTGCAGGTATCACCTTTGCTACACATCTGTTCAATGCGATGCCTTATATCACCGGACGCGAACCGGGCCTGGCAGGTGCGATTCTGGATGAAGCTGATATCTATTGCGGCGTGATTGCCGACGGTCTGCACGTTGACTACGCCAATATCCGCAACGCCAAACGGCTGAAAGGCGACAAACTGTGCCTGGTGACGGATGCGACTGCGCCGGCAGGGGCAAATATTGAACAGTTCATTTTTGCTGGTAAAACAATATACTACCGCAATGGACTCTGTGTAGATGAGAACGGGACGCTGAGCGGTTCATCACTAACCATGATTGAAGGTGTGCGTAATCTGGTTGAACATTGCGGTATCGCACTCGACGAAGTGCTGCGCATGGCGACCCTCTACCCTGCGCGTGCCATCGGTGTTGAGAAACACCTCGGCAGTATCGCGGCGGGTAAAGTGGCGAACCTGACCGCTTTCACACACGACTTTAAAATCATCAAGACCATCGTTAATGGTAACGAGGTCGTTACTGAGTAAGAGAAAGTATGACACCAGGCGGACAAGCTCAAATAGGTAATGTTGATCTCGTAAAACAGCTTAACAGCGCGGCCGTTTACCGCCTGATTGACCAGCATGGGCCAATCTCGCGGATCCAGATTGCCGAACAAAGCCAGCTTGCCCCCGCCAGCGTAACCAAAATTACGCGTCAACTGATTGAACGCGGACTGATCAAAGAAGTCGATCAACAGGCCTCCACCGGAGGCCGCCGCGCCATCTCTATCGTCACCGAAACCCGCAGTTTTCACGCCATTGGCGTGCGTCTTGGCCGCCATGATGCGACCATCACCCTGTTCGACCTGAGCAGCAAAGTGCTGGCGGAAGAGCACTATCCTCTGCCCGAACGGACGCAGGAAACGCTGGAACACGCGTTGCTCAATGCCATTACCGCTTTTATTGACAGCAATCAGCGCAAAATCCGCGAGCTCATCGCCATTTCCGTGATTCTGCCGGGGCTTGTCGATCCGGAAAGCGGCAAGATCCACTATATGCCGCATATTCAGGTGGAGAACTGGGGACTGGTTGAGGCACTGGAAAAACGGTTCCTCGTCACCTGTTTTGTCGGTCACGATATCCGCAGTCTGGCGCTGGCAGAGCACTACTTTGGTGCAAGTCAGGATTGCGAAGATTCCATTCTGGTGCGCGTCCACCGCGGAACAGGTGCCGGAATCATCTCTAACGGGCGAATTTTTATCGGTCGTAACGGCAACGTTGGCGAGATTGGTCACATCCAGGTTGAACCATTGGGCGAGCGCTGCCACTGCGGCAATTTCGGTTGTCTGGAAACCATTGCTGCGAACGCGGCGATTGAACATCGCGTTCTTAATCTGCTCAAGCAAGGTTACCAGAGCCGTGTTCCACTGGAAGACTGCACGATCAAAACCATCTGCAAGGCGGCAAATAAGGGCGACAGCCTGGCTTCTGAGGTGATCGAGCACGTCGGGCGTCATCTGGGCAAAACCATTGCGATCGCCATCAACTTGTTTAATCCGCAAAAAGTCGTGATTGCCGGTGAGATCACCGAAGCCGATAAAGTGCTGTTACCCGCCATTGAAAGCTGCATTAATACGCAGGCGCTGAAGGCGTTTCGCACGAATTTGCCCGTGGTGCGTTCTACGTTGGATCACCGCTCGGCCATCGGTGCGTTTGCGCTGGTAAAACGCGCTATGCTCAACGGTATTTTGCTCCAGCATTTGCTGGAAAACTGATGCGCTCTTATAGTATCGGATTAATAACACATCTCCTGGGTAGTTCATGACCATTAAGAATGTCATTTGTGATATCGACGGCGTGCTAATGCACGACAACGTCGCCGTACCGGGTGCGGCGGAATTTTTGACTGGCGTAATGGAAAAAGGCCTGCCGCTGGTGCTGTTGACCAATTACCCGTCGCAGACCGGCCAGGATCTGGCGAACCGTTTCGCGACGGCTGGCGTCAATGTGCCGGACAGCGTGTTTTATACCTCGGCAATGGCGACTGCCGATTTCCTGCGTCGTCAGGAAGGGAAAAAGGCATATGTGGTCGGCGAAGGTGCACTGATCCACGAATTGTATAAAGCCGGTTTCACCATTACCGATGTAAACCCGGATTTCGTAATCGTTGGCGAGACCCGTTCCTACAACTGGGACATGATGCACAAAGCAGCTTACTTTGTGGCAAACGGCGCACGCTTTATCGCTACCAACCCGGACACTCACGGTCGCGGGTTTTATCCGGCCTGTGGCGCGCTCTGTGCAGGTATCGAAAAAATCTCCGGTCGTAAACCGTTCTACGTTGGTAAACCCAGTCCGTGGATCATTCGCGCAGCGTTAAATAAAATGCAGGCGCACTCGGAAGAGACGGTCATTGTCGGCGATAACCTGCGCACCGATATTCTCGCGGGCTTCCAGGCGGGACTCGAAACCATTCTGGTGCTCTCCGGCGTTTCCACGCTGGATGACATCGACAGTATGCCGTTCCGCCCAAGCTGGATTTATCCCTCCGTCGCTGAAATCGACGTTATTTAAAGCGAACCACGTCTCAGGACGTGGTTCTTCATTTCTGCCTCATGAAAAAACCACTCCATTCAACAAAAGTGGCAAAAAACTGATAATCCATCAATGAATATGCTCAATACGTAATCTTTTTTCACCATTCAGCAATAGCCATTGCGTTTTTTCTTTTTCAGACCGCAAACCCCTTGCGCCTCTTGTTTCTTTGCGGCATTTTCTTTAGCAAGCAAACACTAAAAGCATTACGCAACAGGTTAACGGAGAAGGTTATGTGTTCAATTTTCGGCGTATTCGATATTAAGTCAGATGCAGGTGAACTGCGTAAAAAAGCGCTTGAGCTGTCACGCCTGATGCGCCATCGCGGCCCGGACTGGTCCGGTATTTATGCCTGTGATAAGGCCATTCTGGCCCATGAACGTCTGTCGATTGTCGACGTCAACGCCGGTGCGCAGCCGCTGTATAACGAAAAGAAAACCCACGTGCTGGCCGTCAACGGTGAAATCTATAACCACCAGGCGCTGCGTGCAGAATATGGCGATCGCTACGCGTTCCAGACCGGCTCTGACTGCGAAGTGATCCTCGCGCTGTATCAGGAAAAAGGCGTAGAGTTTCTTGACGACCTGCAAGGGATGTTTGCCTTCGCGCTGTATGACAGCGATCAGGATGCATATTTGATTGGTCGCGACCATATCGGCATTATCCCGCTGTATATGGGCTACGACGAATTCGGCAACCTGTATGTGGCGTCAGAAATGAAAGCGCTGGTGCCGGTGTGCCGCACCATTAAAGAGTTCCCGGCGGGAAGCTATCTGTGGAGCAAAGACGGTGAAATCCGTCAGTACTATCAGCGTGACTGGTTCGATTTTGACGCGGTAAAAGATAACGTTACCGACAAAAACGAACTGCGTCAGGCGCTGGAAGATTCCGTTAAAAGCCACCTGATGTCAGACGTGCCTTACGGCGTGCTGCTCTCTGGCGGCCTGGACTCTTCCGTTATCTCAGCGATCACCAAAAAATTCGCCGCCCGTCGTGT
The DNA here is from genome assembly GCF_050252275.1 of Citrobacter sp. Lineage (NCBI taxonomy): Bacteria > Pseudomonadati > Pseudomonadota > Gammaproteobacteria > Enterobacterales > Enterobacteriaceae > Citrobacter > Citrobacter sp. The sequence continues at coordinate 18,962 of NZ_JBFWLF010000047.1, forward strand.
CGAAGATGACGAACGTTCTGAAGCCTGGTGGCCGCAACTCCACTCCTTCGCCGTCGGTCTGGAAGGCTCTCCGGATCTGAAAGCCGCGCAGGAAGTGGCGAACCATCTGGGGACCGTACACCATGAGATTCACTTTACGGTACAGGAAGGGCTGGACGCGATCCGCGACGTGATTTATCACATCGAAACTTACGATGTCACCACCATTCGCGCCTCCACGCCGATGTACTTAATGTCGCGTAAGATCAAGGCGATGGGCATCAAAATGGTGCTGTCTGGCGAAGGGTCAGATGAAGTGTTCGGCGGCTATCTCTATTTCCATAAGGCGCCAGACGCCAAAGAACTGCACGAAGAGACCGTACGTAAACTCCAGGCGCTGCACATGTTCGACTGCGCCCGCGCCAACAAGGCGATGTCGGCCTGGGGGGTGGAAGCACGCGTCCCGTTCCTGGATAAAAAATTCCTCGACGTGGCGATGCGCATCAACCCGGAAGATAAAATGTGCGGCAACGGCAAGATGGAAAAACATATCCTTCGCGAATGTTTTGAATCCTATCTGCCGGCAAGCGTCGCATGGCGTCAGAAAGAGCAGTTCTCCGACGGTGTGGGTTACAGTTGGATCGACACCCTGAAAGAGGTGGCCGCTAAGCAAGTTTCCGATCAGCAACTGG
>NZ_JBFWLF010000048.1:0-19313 GCF_050252275.1 Citrobacter sp.
CGGGCCTGCATCGCTTCGCGCACCTGCCAGAAATGGTGCAATTCTTCCTTTATCAACAACACCATGCGGTCGATAAGCTGGCGGCCCCACGGATCGTCCGTTTCCGGCATTACGCTTTTACCAATCTGTTTATGGAGCGCAACAAAGTCCGGTTCCGGCCCTTCCCGGAAGGCAAAGGCTTCATACGGCTGTAGCCAGGCGAGCAGCGCATCCGCACCCGGTTTATCCGCTACATACTTACGCACCAATCGCATCGCCGTTTGCGCCGCCTTGAGTTCGCATATCAGATGATCGGTGAGCAGCAGAGGGAGGTTTTGCGGATCGCGCGCCTGGTCAATCCATGCCTGCGGGGTCGGACAGTGCAGAAAGTTAAGCACCGGAGAAAGTATTTGCGGGTAGTTCATGAGTAACCTGTTGGAAGAGTACGACAGCAGGCGCTGCCGTACTTTTTAACGCCTGGTAATCTTAGTGACGCACGCCGTCGTCATCTTCGTCGACGTAGTCTTCGTCGTCGCCCTCTTCACCGTCTTCACCGTTCGGATCTTCAAAGTAGGTGCCCCAGCCATCGTATTCGACGTCATATTTCTCGGCCAGGTTCATCAACTGTTCAACCTGCGCGTCGATAAGGTCAGCTTTCAGCGCACATTCACTGAGGATATCGCAGCAAATCACAGTGTCACCTTCTTCGACTTCCAGCTCTTCTGGCTCAGTGACTTCGTAGCCGAGTTTAAACGCTTCTACCGCCGCTTTTTCCAGGGTTTCGAAATCGTCTGCGGAAAGGTGGTGTTCGATGGTGTACAGCGCGTCCGGGTCGCTACCATCATCCAGTAATTCTTCAATAATCAGGCGCGTTTCTTCACGCTGCTCTTCCAGTAGTTCCGGGTTTGCCATGGCTCGTTCCTCATAATGTCCTGCCGATACTCTTATTGTCACATACCGCCGCCATTGCCTCCACCTTTCCAGAAAAGATTTGTGAAACGGGGTTGCAAATGCATAATCATCCATATAAATTGAATTTTAATTCAATAGATGGCATTCGCCATAGGAGGGAACTATGTCAGGTTTTTATCAGAAGCATTTTTTAAAGTTACTCGATTTCACCCCTGCTGAACTCACCGCACTCGTCCAACTTGCCGCAAAACTGAAAGCTGATAAGAAAAATGGCAAAGAAGAACAAAAGCTTACAGGCAAAAACATCGCGCTCATCTTCGAAAAAGACTCGACCCGTACACGATGCTCTTTCGAAGTTGCCGCTTACGACCAGGGGGCTCGCGTCACTTATCTCGGTTCCAGCGGCAGCCAGATTGGGCATAAAGAGTCAATTAAAGACACCGCTCGCGTGCTGGGCCGGATGTATGACGGCATTCAGTATCGCGGTTACGGTCAGGAAGTGGTCGAAACGCTGGCCGAATATGCCGGTGTACCGGTATGGAATGGGTTGACCAACGAGTTCCATCCTACGCAATTACTGGCTGACCTGCTGACGATGCAGGAACATCTACCAGGTAAAGCGTTTAACGAGATGACGCTGGTTTACGCGGGCGATGCGCGCAATAACATGGGTAACTCAATGCTGGAAGCCGCCGCGCTCACCGGGCTGGACCTGCGTCTGGTGGCCCCCAAAAGCTGCTGGCCGGAAGCGTCGCTGGTCGCAGAATGCAGCGCAATGGCGAAGAAAAATGGCGGTAACATTACGCTTACCGAAGATATCGCGGCTGGCGTGAAAGGGGCGGACTTTATCTACACCGATGTCTGGGTGTCGATGGGCGAACCGAAAGAGATGTGGGCGGAACGTATCGCCATGCTGCGCGACTATCAGGTCAACAGCCAGATGATGGCGCTTTCCGGGAATCCGCAGGTGAAGTTTCTGCACTGCCTGCCCGCATTTCATGACGATCAGACCACGCTCGGTAAAAAAATGGCGGAGGAATTTGGTCTGCACGGCGGAATGGAAGTCACCGATGAGGTGTTTGAATCCCCGGCCAGTATTGTGTTTGACCAGGCTGAAAACCGGATGCACACCATTAAAGCGGTGATGGTGGCGACGCTGGCGCAGTAATATTGTTCGCAAAGAAAAACCCCACATAACACTGTGGGGTTCATCACCAGTCTGAGGCGAAAATCACCATTTTCGCCCAGTATTACAACCGTGAATTATGCGCCCATTGGCGGCGTAAACGCGGTAAGTTCCAGCTCCGGTCCGGTGTATTTCTCCGCCATCACCAGCGCAGTGTTGCCCGCGCAGCCATTCGCCAGACGCGAGGTCGGGATGTCTTTGGTAAGCACGTTAGCTCCACCGTTTTTACAGATCCCGGTACCTGCGTAATCCAGATCCGGCCATGCGCCTTCATGGATACATACCACACCCTGCTTGATGCCATCAGTAACCTTCGCGCCGGTTAATACCTGGCCACGCGTGTTCCAGACACGCACCAAATCGCCGTCGGCAATGCCACGTTTTTTCGCATCTTCTGGATGGATGTATAACGGCTCGCGGTTGGCCACCGCATACTGTTTGCGTAGCGACGCATAGTTAAGCTGACTGTGTAAACGGTGCGCCGGGTGCGCGGTCAGCAACTGCAGTTCACCCTCTTTAGCGTTGCCAGCCCATTCGTCTGGTTCCAGCCAGGTCGGATGCGCCGGGCAATCCTTATAGTTGAAACCTTCAATGGTTTTCGAGTAAATCTCGATTTTACCGCTCGGCGTACCCAGCGGGTTCATCACCGGGTCCTTGCGGAAATCGGCATAGCGCACGAAAACTTCTTCTTTCGGGTTCTTACGCATTTCGATCAGCTTGTTCGCTTCCCAGAAGGCGGTGAACTGCGGCATATTGACGCGCTGCTGGCGCGCGCCTTTCTGTGCCACGTCGTAGAACTCGCGCAGCCAGTCCATTTCGCTCTTGCCTTCGGTATAAACGGCTTTACCGCCTGGTTTCAGCAGCTCAGCCATATCCGCGAACACGTCAAAATCATTGCGTGCTTCGAACTGTGGCGGGATGGCTTGTTTCATCGGCACCAGATGCTGGTTGCTGTAGTCACCGGTCATGGTCAGATCGTTACGTTCAAACGATGTGGTGATCGGCAGAACAATATCCGCGTGCTTGGCGGCAGCCGTCCAGTAGCACTCGGAGATCACCACCAGTTCCGGTTTTTGCCAGGCTTTTACCAGGCGGTTGGTATCCTGATGATGAGTGAAGTTGCCACCGCCGGCCCACCAGATCATGCGCAGATCGGGGAAGGTTTGTTCCTTACCGTTATGTTGATATTTGCCGCCGGGGTTTTCCAGGGCTTCAACGATACGCGCAACCGGGAACGCTTCAACCGCATCGGAGGTTGCCCAGTCGTTGCCAGCAGACGAGCCGCCTGCGATTGTCGCTGAAATGGCCGACAGCACTCCGCCACTGCGAGTTGGGTTGCCGCCGTTAGAGTAATGGTAAGAGAAACCAAAACCGCCGCCCTCGGTACCAATCTGGCCGAGCATCGCCGCCAGGGTAACCAGCATCCAGTGGCGCTGTTCACCATACTGCTGACGCTGAATGCCCCAGCCTGCCATCAGCATGGTTTTATTCTTGGCAAAGATTTCCGCCAGAATTTCCATTTGCTTCGCCGGAACGCCGCAAATTTTCTCGGCCCAGGCCGGATTTTTCGGCGTGTTGTCGTTTTTACCCGTCAGATACGCTTCGAATTCGCCATAGCCAGTGGTGTATTTATCGAGGAAGGCTTTATCATGCAGTCCTTTTTCTACCAGCGCGGACGCAATACCTAACATCAGCGCCACGTCGGTACCCATATTCGGCGCAATCCACTGTGCTTTATCACCGAAGAAATCGATAGTTTCTGAGCGTTGCGGATCGATGGCGATAACAGTTTTGCCGGACGCTTTCAGTTTATTGAAGTACTCGAGGCCTTGCTCATCCGTACTGGTCCAGGCAATTTTCAGGGTGTTCAGTGGGTTAAGACCCCACAGGACTACCACCTGACTATGTTCGAGGATCAGCGGCCATGCCGTTTGCTGTTCGTAAACTTCTACCGAGCCGACGACGTGCGGCATGATCACCTGCGCCGCGCCAGTGGAGTAGTCGCCGGTATGTCCGGTATAGCCGCCCGCCATGCTCATGTAACGCTGCAGCAGCGTCTGCGCTTTGTGCAGCACACCACTGGAGCGCCAGCCATAAGATCCCGCAAAAATGGAAGATGGGCCATGCTCGGCACGGATACGGGCGTGCTGCTCGTGGATGAGCTTCAGGGCGTCTTCCCATGACACTTTGACGAATTCGTCTTTACCACGATTGCCATCCGGTTTGCCCGGCGCATTGAGGAAACCTTTTCGCACCATCGGAGATTGAATACGGCACGGGGTATGCGCCTGATCGGGTGCGGTAGTTTGCAGATCGTTGGGAATCGTTTTCGCCAGCGCACCGCGCGACGACACAATTTTGCCGTCTTTAACGTCGATGTACATCGCCCCCCAACGTCCTGCGGTCAGGATGGCATTACCCGGCGCGTCTGCGGCCCACGCTGGCATCGGGATTGCCGAGGTAATCATCATCGCGCCAGCGGAACCGCCAGCATACTTAATAAAGTTACGTCGTGTAAGGTTCATAGGTTTTCCTTTAATCGTAATTGTTAGTTATTCCTTAGAGGTAAAATCTTTGGCGTGATACTGGAACCAGCGAGTCAGGATGTCTAAATCCTCGGCGCTAATATCCGTTCTCGCGCCCATCCCTTTTGCTACGGAAGGCCAGGCATTTAAGGTGTAATGTTCGGAGGAAATCGGCGCATGACATCCGGAACAATACGTTTTGTCGAGAGTTTTGGCGTAATCCCAGATCACGTCGGGTTTACTCAGTGCGGGTTCAGCCAGAGGTGCGCGTAGAGACACATTGCGCCATGCGTTTCCGTAGGGATCCTTTTCCCAGTCGCTGGAGATTTTGAGCGCTTTTTGACCTTCGTCGGTAAGTGTGGCAAGGACCAAACGCTGACCCGCCGCGAAGTAAATCACCTGTTCAGCGCCTTGCATTTGGCTACCGATAATCTCCACTTCCCGCGCATCGCCGGAATGCCCCACCACGTTCAGTTTGGTGGCCGGATAAACTGTGCCCAGGTTACCCAGTGCGGCAGGCGCGACGGGGTACACTTCTTTCGCATCAACCGGCGTCTGGCGTGCGTTTTCCATCAGCGCATCATGCGCTTTGGTGTCAATGGTGATTTCAGGCGGGAAGTGCGCGATACCTTTATGGCAATCAATACAGGTTTGTTTTTCTTTAATACCCAGCGCATGCATTTTCTGTGCATCGGCACTCTGCTTTTGAAGATCCATGGCGTCAAACTGATGGCACGAGCGGCAGGTCGCCGAATCGTTGGCTTTCATCTGCTCCCAGACGGTCTCCGCCATCTCAAGGCGATGCGCCTCATATTTTTCCGGTGTATCAATTTTGCCGGTGACAAACTCATGCCAGATATCCTTACTGGCCCGAACTTTGGTGATCAGGTAATCCATACCCGATTGCGGAATGTGGCAATCACGGCACTCCGCACGGATACCTTTTTGGTTCATAAAGTGCGCAGATCCCTGGTACTCTTCATAGGGTGCTTGCATTGTGTGGCAGGAGAGACAAAACGAGGTGTCTGACGTTTTATGCATCATCCACATAGATGACAGCACGAGTGCTCCCCCCAGCAGAATGCCCACGAATACAAGACCCGCTATCCACTTCCATTTTTTATTCATACCTTGCCCTGAAATTAATTCAAAAGTTAATATTTAATTTTGTGTAATGTATTTTGCTGGATGATTTTTCAACAAGAATTGATGTAACACAAAAGTGTTATTAACCAGAAAGAGTTAAACGTGCTTTTGATCGAGTTTTTGAAAGTTAACAGGAAAGGTTACAGCTAACGGTATGTTGTGACTGAAGTTATGGCGATATCGATATAAAATTAAATATATAACGACTAACTCAAATCAAGCCACCGTTATATATTTAAATACATAAGTAAATAATGTGATCGCGGTGCGCTATTAATGCCTGAAATAAACCGTTTTTACCGTTCGGTTAACATCTGAATGAAGATAAATGCAGTTTATTATTTTTACCGTATGCGAAGACGCAAGGATCGTTACGGACGAATGCAGGATAAATCATAAAAAGGACAGCCGCTCCGATTCACGGAGCGGCTGCGCAATGCCTGCCTTTCTGTTTAAGCCACCAGCAGTTTAACCACCGCTTTACGCACCGGCGCAGGCGTGCCGACGGCGCACAGCGGTTTGTGCACTTCTTGCGGATAAAAGACTACAAAGTCACCTTCATTCAGGATCAACGTTTTCTCCTGCTCCCCTTCCGCTAAAAAGGCGATATCTTTATCAGCCAGCCAGTCGGTATCCGGTTTACCGGCAGGCAGTACGCTGAAGGTCATTCCTTCCTGCCCTTTCAGCACGATCTGAATATCCAGATAGCGCGCGTGATACTCCGCACGACGCTTCTCGAACGGTTCGGTCATATCTTCAGAAATCAGGTAGAACAGACGGCTACCGTCAATCTCATGTTTCCCCTTCTCCGTCGCCTCGGTGACGTTTGCCTTAATGTACTCAATCGCCTGGCGGAGTTCTTCAGGAAGCCAGGATTGCAGATGGTGAATATTACCAACGATCATCTCATACCCCTCATTCAAAACATCGTTTCAATTTTAGTTGTTATACGGAAAAAAACCCGAGCGTGCCATCGCTATCATGCAAAGTTTTGCGTCAGCGCATGTTTATCGCTGAAGTTGTTGACTGTCTGTTAACGCTAAACAGCGATCTATGCATCTTTAATGCATAAAATGTAAACACACCCAATAGACAATGCTATCAAGTTATTGAAATATAATGGTTTACAAGAAAAACCATTAGTCGATCACAATTCATTTCCACTGCTTAATCAATGACAATCGCCATATTTATTGCTCAATTTACTTTATAGCGAAAATAATATAATTCACAATACGCATATCTATGCAGTAAATTATTATTAGTCTATAAAAATCATGATGTTACATTGGCATCATTCTTTGCTTTAGCCAACAAACAATTAACACAAAAGAATAATCTGACGTATAAATGCGTAGTAATTCAGGTAAAGACTTTTTATTTTTGTTATTTCTCAGACCTCCGTCATATATTAATTAAGAAAAAACAAATAACCGAATGGATGTGAAACTCATCACATTCCTGACTTCTAAATAATTCAATGATGCCTCTCGAAAAATATCGGAACAGTTATGACTGCGAGCATTTTCATTATTCGCAGCCACCCCCTTTTTATTCCTGAAATAGAGTGAAAGGTATCGTAATGGAAAAACATTATGTCGGTTCTGAAATCGGCCAACTACGCAGTGTGATGTTGCATCGCCCTAATCTCAGCCTGAAACGCCTCACGCCGTCTAACTGCCAGGAGCTGCTGTTTGATGACGTACTGTCCGTCGAACGTGCAGGTGAAGAGCATGATATTTTCGCCAACACGTTACGCGAGCAGGGTATCGAAGTTCTGTTACTGACTGATTTACTGACACAAACTCTGGATATCGCGGATGCCAAAAGCTGGCTACTGGAAACGCAAATCTCGGATTACCGACTTGGCCCGACTTTCGCCACCGACATCCGCGCCTGGCTGGCCGATATGCCGCACCGGGAACTGGCCCGTCATTTAAGCGGCGGACTCACCTACGGTGAAATTCCCGCCTCAATTAAAAATATGGTGGTGGATACCCACGATATTAATGACTTTATTATGAAGCCATTGCCAAACCATTTATTTACCCGCGATACCTCCTGCTGGATATATAACGGCGTATCCATTAACCCAATGGCCAAACCGGCTCGCCAGCGTGAAACGAATAATCTGCGGGCCATCTATCGCTGGCATCCGCAATTTGCTGACGGCGATTTTATTAAATATTTCGGCGACGAGAATATCAATTACGACCATGCCACCTTAGAAGGCGGCGATGTGCTGGTCATCGGGCGCGGTGCAGTGCTAATCGGCATGTCTGAACGCACGACGCCGCAGGGAATTGAGTTCCTTGCCCAGTCGCTTTTTAACCATCGTCAGGCCGAACGGGTGATTGCCGTTGAGCTTCCCAAACACCGCTCCTGTATGCACCTCGACACCGTCATGACCCACATCGATATCGACACCTTCTCCGTCTACCCGGAAGTGGTGCGCCAGGACGTGCAGTGCTGGACCTTAACGCCAGACGGGCGCGGCGGCCTGAAACGTACCGAAGAACGCACGTTGATTAACGCCATTGAGAAAGCGCTCGGCATCGATCAGGTGCGTCTGATTACCACCGGCGGCGACGCCTTTGAAGCCGAGCGTGAACAGTGGAACGACGCCAACAACGTTCTCACGCTGCGCCCCGGCGTCGTCGTGGGCTACGAGCGCAACATCTGGACCAACGAGAAATATGACAAAGCCGGCATCACCGTGCTGCCAATCCCTGGCGATGAACTGGGGCGCGGACGCGGCGGCGCACGCTGCATGAGTTGCCCACTGGAACGCGATGGCATTTAAGGAACCCACCATGCAAAACAAACCGACTCTGGTTGTTGCCCTCGGCGGCAATGCGTTGCTCAAGCGCGGCGAACCGCTGGAAGCCGACATCCAGCGCAAGAACATCGGCCTGGCGGCGAAAACCATCGCCCAACTCACACAGCAATGGCGGGTGGTGCTGGTTCACGGCAACGGGCCGCAGGTGGGCCTGCTGGCATTGCAAAACAGCGCCTACGACGGCGTCACCCCCTACCCGCTGGACATTCTCGGGGCAGAAAGCCAGGGAATGATCGGCTACATGCTGCAACAGGCGCTGAAGAACCAACTGCCGCAGCGCGAAATCAGTGTCCTGCTCACGCAGGTGGAAGTGGCCCCTGACGATCCGGCCTTTCATAACCCGACCAAGTATATCGGTCCGGTTTATGACCCTGCCCAGGCCGACGCGTTGCAGGCTGAAAAAGGTTGGGTCTTCAAAGCGGATGGCAAAGCGTTCCGCCGTGTGGTGCCTTCACCACAGCCAAAACGCATCGTAGAGAGCGACGCCATCCAGGCACTGATCGCCCGCGATCATCTGGTCATCTGTAACGGCGGTGGCGGTGTGCCGGTCGTCGAGAAAGCAGACGGTTACCACGGCCTGGAAGCGGTGATCGACAAAGACCTTTCCGCCGCGCTGCTCGCCAGCCAGATCCACGCTGACGCGCTGCTGATCCTGACCGATGCCGACGCGGTGTACCTCGACTGGGGCAAACCGACCCAGCGTCCGCTGGCACAGGTGACGCCGGAACGCTTAAGCGAAATGCAATTTGACGCCGGTTCGATGGGGCCAAAAGTCAGCGCCTGCGCCGACTTTGTCAGCCGCTGCCACGGCATTGCGGGCATCGGTTCGCTGGCCGATGGCCCGGCCATTCTCGCCGGCGATAAAGGCACCCTGATTCGGCGCGAAACCGCCGATGTTGACGCTTAAGGCTTTTTTGCCGGATGGCGGCCTCGCCTTATCCGGCCTACACCGATTCACGTCCGTAGGCCTGATAAGCGCAGCGTCATCAGGTAGTTCATTTTAACAAGGATACATTGATGGCTATTTCACTGAAAAATAGAAACTTTTTGAAACTTCTCGACTTTACGCCAGCGGAGATCCAGTTCCTTATCGATCTGGCGATTGAACTGAAAGCGGCGAAAAAAGCCGGGCGCGAACAGCAAACGCTGATCGGGAAAAACATTGCGCTGATATTCGAAAAAACCTCCACCCGCACCCGCTGTGCCTTTGAAGTTGGGGCATTCGACCAGGGCGCGCAGGTCACTTACCTCGGCCCAAGCGGCTCGCAGATCGGTCATAAAGAGTCGATGAAAGATACCGCTCGTGTACTGGGCCGGATGTACGACGGCATCGAATACCGCGGGTTCGGTCAGCAGATCGTTGAGGAACTGGGGCAATACGCCGGGGTACCGGTGTGGAACGGTCTGACCGACGAATTCCATCCCACGCAGATCCTCGCGGATCTGATGACCATGCTGGAGCACGCGCCGGGGAAAACGCTGCCCGAACTGAGCTTCGCCTACCTTGGCGATGCGCGCAACAACATGGGCAATTCCCTGATGGTCGGCGCCGCGAAGATGGGCATGGATATTCGCCTCGTCGCGCCAAAATCCTTCTGGCCAGATGAAGCGCTGGTTGCGCAATGCCGCAGCATCGCCAGCACCACCGGGGCACGCATCACGCTGACGGACGATGTGGAAGAAGGCGTCTACGACGTTGATTTTCTGTACACCGACGTCTGGGTCTCCATGGGTGAACCGAAAGAGGCCTGGGCTGAGCGCGTCAGCCTGATGACGCCGTACCAGATCAACCAGAAGGTCATCGACGCCACCGGCAACCCCAACGTGAAGTTCATGCACTGCCTGCCCGCCTTCCATAACGAACACACCAAAGTGGGTCGTGAAATTGAAGCCGCCTACGGCCTGAAAGGGTTGGAAGTAACGGAAGACGTTTTCGAATCCGCACACTCCATCGTGTTCGACGAAGCGGAAAACCGCATGCACACCATCAAAGCGGTGATGGTGGCGACGCTCGGCGACTCACTCACACGATAGCGACTGAACCGAATGCACCGGGTGCGGGTGCCTTCCTGACCCGCGCCCACGTTAGGAGACCCATTATGCGAAATCAGGACTTTCCCTGCCTCTTCGTTAATCTTTCGGTCATTCGTGACAACACCCGGACACTGATTGCGCTATGCCGCCAGCACGGGGTAGAGCCTGTCGGCGTCAATAAGCTGAGCTGCGAAGCGGCAAATGTCGCCAGAGCCATGATTGATGCAGGAATCAGCACGATTGCAGATTCCCGCATCCAGAATCTCAAAAAAATCGCCGATCTGCCCGTCGACAAACTGCTGCTGCGTCTGCCGCAGATAAGCCTTGCGCACGACATCGTGGCCTATGCGGATATCTCGCTGAACTCCGAAGAACATACGTTGCAGGCGCTCTCTGCGGCAGCCATAGCGCAGAACAAAACGCACCGGGTCATTCTGATGCATGACCTGGGCGATCTGCGTGAAGGCTGCGTGGATCCGCTGGAGACACGACGCCTTGCGCGTCTGGTACACAAAGAACTGCCGGGGCTGACGCTGGAAGGACTGGGCGCCAATCTTGCCTGCTACGGCGGAGTGGAACCCACCACCGAAAACCAACAGGCGCTGGTCGATCTCGCCCATCAGATCGAAGACGAGTTGGGTATTGTACTGCGCACGATTTCCGGCGCCAGCTCCGCCGCCCTGTTCCTGCTGATCAACGGTGGGCTGCCGACGGGCGTCAACCAGTTGCGGCTTGGCGCGTCGCTGATCATGGGGTTCGGCCTGAATGACGAGCCGATCCCCGACACCCGCCAGGACGCTATCAAGCTCGGCGTGGAGATCATCGAGCTGAAAGACAAGCCCTCCGTTCCGCAACACTCCACGGCGCTGGATGCCATGGGGAGAAAGCCGGTATTCGAAGATCTTGGCGTACATCACCGGGCGCTGGCCGCGCTCGGCGAACAGGACGTCTCCTTCTCCCAGCTCCGGCCATTTGATCCCGGTGTCAAAGTGCTCGGCGCCAGTTCCGATCACCTGATCCTCGACGTCACCCACGCCGCATCGGGATATCAGGTGGGCGACATCGTCTATTTCTCCCTGGGATACAGCGGCGTCTTGCAGTGCATGACCTCCGAATACGTCGGCAAACAATACAGCTACTTCTAAAAAATCACTTTCTGTCAGATTGAGGACTCTCTTCATGACTACTCTTGATACCAGCAAACCGGCTGCGGACGCTTCGACCTCCCAGTCCGAAGGTAAGCTCAAACTTCCGGCGCTAACGGCGCTTGTGGTCAGCGCGCTGATCGCCGCCGGGGTATTCTCTCTGCCGCAGAACATGGCGGCCAAAGCAGGCGCTGGCGCGATCCTGATCGGCTGGGGAATTACCTTTATCGGCATGTTAACCCTCGCCTTTGTCTTCCAGACCCTGGCGCACCGTAAAAGCGAAGTGGAAGGCGGCGTGTATGGTTATGCCCGCGCGGGTTTTGGCGAGTACATCGGTTTTAACTCCGCCTGGGGTTACTGGATCTCGGCGTGGATCGGCAACGTTTCATACTATGTGGTGATCTGTTCCGCACTCGGCTCCTTCAGCGCGCTCGGTTTCTTTGGCGATGGCACCACCCTTTCTGCGCTGATTGTGGGATCAATTCTGCTCTGGAGTCTGCATTTCCTGATCTGTCGCGGCGTACAGGGTGCCGCCCTGCTCAATCTGATCGGCACGGTCGCGAAAGTGGTTCCTCTGATCATGTTTGTTGTGCTGGTCAGCGTCGCCTTTCAGGTTCGCACCTTTAAGATTGAATTCTGGGGCAATGAACAGCTTGGCTCTGTTATGGACCAGGTGAAAAACATCATGCTGGTCACCACCTGGGTTTTCATCGGGATTGAAGGCGCAGCCATGTACTCGGGCCGGGCGATGAAAAAATCAGACGTGGGTAAAGCCACCATGATTGGATTTTTCATCTCAATCCTGCTGTTTGTCGCCGTCTCGGTGCTGTCGCTCGGCGTTCTGTCTCAGCCAGAACTCGCACAGTTGAAGAACCCTTCTACTGCAGGCGTACTGGCAGCGGCGGTCGGGCCGTGGGGCGCAGCCCTGATGAATATCGGTCTTATCGTTTCCGTCGGCGCCGCGCTGCTGGCCTGGACGTTATTGTCTGCGGAAACGGCGTATATGGCGGGTAAAGACGGCACCATGCCCAAATTCCTGGGCAAAGAAAACGCCAACAAAGCACCGGTCAATGCGCTGCTGCTGACCAATGGTCTGACCCAACTGTTCCTGATCATCGCCCATTTCCAACAGGCGGGGTATCTTGCGCTGCTGCTGCTGGCCACCTCAATGATCCTGATCCCCTATTTTCTCAGCGGTTTGTATGCCCTGAAAGTGGCGTGGCAGAAGGACGGTTATAACCGTGATGAACAGCATTCCATCACCCGCGACATCATCATCGGCGCGCTGGCAACACTCTATGGTGCCTGGCTGGTCTATGCCGCCGGGATGGAATATCTGCTGCTGTCGATGATCCTCTACGCCCTCGGTATCGTTTTTTATGTCTGGGCGCGGAAAGAGAAAAATGGAAGACTTTTCAATCCAATAGAGATCGTTCTGGCTATTATGGTGGTGGTCGCAGGGATCTACGCGGTCTATCTGTTGGCGACCGGCGTGCTCACGCTCAGTTGATGCACGTCAACACAGGGAAGACGAAGCGGCAAAACTCCGCCTTCCCTTAGACGACTAAGTGGAATATTTTTTCATGCAGATGCCATCCGTCAGGATGCTGAAGCGCGCTCCAGTCAAATTTCAATAAGCCGATCAAATACATCCCGGTTGAAATGGAGAACATTTGCTTAGTGCGTCATCAAATAAAAATAGAAACATTGGGCAGATCTACTGGTTGTTATCTTCGGCTGATTACACTGGACTAACTGATGATGAAACTTTACCAACCCGCTTCAGAAAAAGAAGAACTACAACTCTCTGTTTGTCAGCGCCTGATTGGCGAAAAAAGCTATCTCTCACAGGAGGAGATCCGCCGCGATCTGCAAAACTACGGCTTTGAAACCATCAGCCAGTCAACGGTTTCCCGCCTGCTGAAAATTCTTGGCGTCATAAAAATTAGAAATACGAAAGGACAAAAAATTTATTCCGTCAATCCGCAATTGCGTCCAGCCCCCGACGCCGCCCGTTCCATTTCTGAAATGGTGGTGAGCGTGGAGCATAACAGCGAATTTATCCTTATCCATACGGCGGCAGGCTATGGCCGCGCCGTCGCCCGGATCCTCGATTATCATGCCCTGCCGGAAATCCTGGGTGTGGTAGCGGGTAGCAGTATTGTCTGGGTTGCGCCACGGGTTGTGCAGCGCACTGGCCTTGTCCACAAACAGATTAACTACTTACTAAAAATGAATTAATATTCATTAAAACCGTTTGCGTTGAATAAAAACGGCATTTTTTGCTTGATCCGCAAACGGAGCTGAGTATAATCGCGGACAATTTGCCGGGAGGAAGTATGGTCCAGTGTGTACGACATTCTGTCTTACCGCGTCTGAAAGCAGACGCTGGCCTGCCGTTTTTCTTTCCGTTGATCACCTATTCCCAGCCCCTCAAATGAGGGGCTTTTTTTTTGCCCTGGCGTCAGGAGATAAACATGGCTAACCCGCTATATCAAAAACACATCATTTCCATAAACGACCTCAGTCGCGACGACCTCAATCTGGTGCTGGCGACAGCGGCGAAATTAAAAGCGAACCCTCAACCAGAACTGCTCAAACACAAGGTCATCGCCAGTTGCTTCTTTGAAGCCTCGACCCGTACCCGCCTGTCGTTTGAAACCTCCATGCACCGCCTGGGCGCCAGCGTGGTCGGCTTTTCCGACAGCGCCAACACGTCGCTGGGTAAGAAAGGTGAGACGCTGGCAGATACCATCTCGGTGATCAGCACCTATGTTGACGCGATCGTGATGCGTCACCCACAGGAAGGCGCGGCGCGTCTGGCGACCGAATTCTCCGGTAAGGTGCCGGTACTGAACGCGGGTGACGGTTCAAATCAACATCCGACCCAGACGCTGCTGGATCTGTTCACCATTCAGGAAACGCAGGGGCGTCTGAACAACCTGCATGTGGCGATGGTCGGCGACCTGAAATATGGCCGTACCGTGCACTCCCTGACGCAGGCGCTGGCGAAGTTTGACGGCAACCGCTTCTACTTCATCGCCCCGGATGCGCTGGCAATGCCGCAGTACATTCTTGATATGCTGGACGAAAAAGGCATTGCCTGGAGCCTGCACGCCTCTATCGAAGAGGTGATGGCGGAGGTGGATATTCTGTACATGACCCGCGTACAGAAAGAGCGTCTGGACCCTTCAGAATACGCCAACGTGAAGGCCCAGTTTGTCCTGCGCGCCAGCGACCTGGTGGGAGCGCGGGAAAACATGAAGGTACTGCATCCGCTGCCGCGTATAGATGAAATCGCCACGGACGTGGATAAAACGCCTCACGCCTGGTATTTCCAGCAGGCAGGCAACGGGATTTTCGCGCGCCAGGCGTTACTGGCACTGGTTCTGACTAGCGATTTGGCACTGTAAGGGGAGATAACGAGATGACACACGATAATAAACTGCAGGTTGAAGCGATCAAATGCGGCACCGTAATCGACCATATTCCCGCGCAAATCGGCTTTAAATTGCTGACTCTGTTCAAGCTAACCGAAACCGACCAGCGCATCACTATCGGCCTTAATCTGCCTTCCGGTGAAATGGGACGTAAAGACTTGATTAAGATCGAGAACACCTTCCTGACCGCCGAGCAGGTTAATCAACTGTCACTGTATGCGCCACAGGCCACTGTCAACCGTATCGACAACTACGACGTGGTGGGTAAATCGCGTCCAAGCCTGCCGGATCACATCGACAGCGTGCTGGTCTGCCCGAACAGTAACTGCATCAGCCACGCTGAACCGGTTTCTTCCAGTTTTTCAGTGAAAAAACGCGCGGATGACATCGCGCTTAAATGCAAATACTGCGAAAAAGAGTTTTCTCATTATGTGGTGCTGGCCAACTAATTGCAGTTGGTTAAAAATTCGTGGCTCCCTATAATGCCAGAGAAATTTCATTAACCGCTGTACTTCAGGAGAAATCATGAGCAAAACTATCGCGACGGAAAATGCACCCGCAGCAATCGGTCCATATGTTCAGGGCGTAGATCTGGGCAGCATGATCATCACTTCCGGTCAGATCCCGGTTGACCCGAAAACCGGCAGCGTGTCGGACGACGTCTCCGCGCAGGCGCGTCAGTCGCTGGAAAACGTGAAAGCTATCGTTGAAGCCGCTGGCCTGAAAGTAGGCGACATCGTGAAAACAACCGTATTTGTCAAAGATCTGAACGATTTCGCGACCGTCAACGCCACTTACGAAGCGTTCTTCACCGAGCACAACGCCACCTTCCCGGCACGTTCCTGCGTGGAAGTCGCGCGTCTGCCAAAAGACGTGAAGATCGAGATCGAAGCGATCGCCGTTCGTCGTTAAGCGATAAAAAAATCCGGGCATACCCGCCCGGATTTTCGTTACTGCACCACTATCACATCACGCCAAAGAATTTCGGCAGGAACAGCGAAATCGCCGGAATATAGGTCACCAGCAAGAGCACCAGGAACAGTACCGCGTAGAACGGTAGCATCGCCTTCACCACCTGCTCGATCTTCTGTTTACTCACCGCACTGGCAACAAACAGCACCGACCCTACCGGCGGTGTGATCAGGCCAATCCCCAGGTTCACCAGCATAATCATCCCGAAATGTACCGGATCAATGCCGAGGGCGTTGGTGACCGGCAGCAGCACAGGGGTCAGGATCAGGATTAGCGGCGCCATGTCCATCAACGTACCAATCAGCAGTAGCATGATGTTAATGCACATCAGAATGACATACTTGTTATCCGAGATACTGGTAAACGCTTCGGTAATGCGCATCGGCAGTTGCATATAGGTCATGATGGCGCCAAACGCCGCAGCGAAACCGATCAGGATCATCACGATGGTCACCGTCTTCACAGTGCGATACATCAGTTTCGGCAGTTCGGACCACTTATAGTCGCGATAGATAAACATGGTGACAAAGAATGCCCACAGGCAGGCGATTGCCGCCGATTCCGTCGCGGTAAAAATACCGGAAAGGATCCCGCCCATAATGATGACGACCGTCATCAGCCCCCACAGCGTATCGAGAAAGATCTTCAATGCCTGTCGGAACGGCACGCGCTCCCCTTTCGGGTAGCCGCGCTTATGCGCAAAGCCCACGCACATTACCATCAGGGTAAAACTCAGCAATAGCCCGGGCAGGATCCCGGCAATAAACAGCGCGGCAATCGACACCGTACCGCCCGTCGCCAGCGAGTAGATCACCGAGTTATGGCTGGGCGGCGTCAGGATTGCCTGCACGGAGCCGCTGGCGGTAACCGCCGCGGCAAAGTCTCGCGGATAACCTTTCTTATCCATTTCAGGGATCATCACTGAACCGATCGATGCGGTATCCGCCACCGACGATCCTGAGATCGCGCCAAAAAAGGTTGATGCGACAATGTTCACCAGCGACAGACCACCGCGAATGAAGCCAACAAAGATATAGGCAAAGTTGACTAACCGGCGCGCAATGCCCCCTTCCGCCATAATGGCCCCGGCCAGAATAAAGAACGGGATCGCCAACAATGAGAATTTGTTCACGCCGTTGGTCAACTGGATCATCACCGCTTCCAGCGGGATATCGATATACCACGCCCCGACGATCGCGCTGATCCCCACCGCGTACGCCACCGGCACCCCAATCGCCAGCATGATGCCGAGCGTAAAAACGAGAATAAATGCATCCATTTGCTTTCCCCTATGAAGTCGGTTCGGTCATCAACTGGTTGAACCCAGCATGACCACAGGACGTTGATACTGAGCGCCACGGCAGATCTTCTCGATGATGAAAAGCAGCATAATCGCCGAACCGATAGGGAGCGGAAGATAGTTTTCCCCGGCAGTCAAAATTGGGAATTCTGCCACGGGTTGTTGCCACAACTCATAACAGAGCGTCGAACCGTACCAAAGAATAAAAATACTGATCGCCAGCAACATCAAATCGGCACCGATAAAACAGATCCGGCGCCCCATTTCACCAAGACGATCGGTTACCATGCTGACCGCAATATGCGAACCCGCACGATAGCTGACCGCCGCGCCAATAAAAGTGAACGTCACCATGCACAATATGGCGATCGGCTCTGGCCAGGACAGCGCGCTGTTCATCACGTAGCGCGCGAATATCCCCACGGGAATAACCGCCACCATCACCAATAAAGCCAGCCCGGCAATCCACATTGAAATTCGATACAGCACATCCATTACCGATGAATAACCTTCACCCATAATCATCACCTCGAACGAATAACCGATTCAGGCAGATGACCTCCGTCATCCGCCTGATGAATTACTTCACATCCTGAATTCGCTTGATCAAATCCTGGTGGTCTTTACCGTATTGATCCCGGACGGGCTGTGTGGCTTTATAAAAATAATCCGTATCGATGTCATGGAAATTCACCCCATTTGCTTTCATGGTTTCCAGTGATTTCGCATTATAGGCTTCCCAGAGTTGACGTTGTTCTATTTGCGCTTCTTTTGCCAGTTTAATAATTAATTCCTGATCTTCTTTTTTCAGCTTGTCCCACTTGGCTTTTGAAAACAGGAACAGTTCAGGAATAATGAAATGCTTACTCCAGGTGTAATTTTTGGCGACCGGCAGATAGTTATGCGCGACAAAGGTCGGCGGGTTATTTTCTGTGCCATCAATAACCCCGGTCTGCATCCCGCTGAACACCTCACTGGTTCCCATGGCGATCGCATTCGCGCCCATCGCTTTTAAGGTATCGAGCGAGACCGGGCTGGTCTGAACACGGATTTTCATCCCTTTCAGGTCTTCCGGTTTCACCACCGGAGCCTTGGTAATCAGGTTACGCGTTCCGGCATCCATCCAGCCGAGAAACACCAGTCGGGACTGGCTGTTGGCGGTCAGCCGGTCACCAATTTCCTGACCAATTGCCCCATCCAGAACCTTATGCAGGTGATCTTCATCGCGGAAGATATAGGGCAGCGTAAAGACGTTAATCTCTGGCAATATTGCGGCAACCGGAGACATCGACACGCGAATAATATCAATCGCGCCCAGTTGTGCCTGTTCAATCATCTGCTTTTCATCCCCCAGTACGCCGCCCGGGAAGGTTTTAATATCCAGACGTCCGTCGGTCGCAGCGCTGAGTTTTTCGCCCATATGCTTCACAGCAACTACGTTCGGATAATCCGCCGGATGGACATCTGCCGCACGCAGCGTTTGTGCAGACGCCGCCTGCGCTGCCAGTACTAAAGCAGTCCCCACGCACAGGTTTAACAAGGTTTTGGTCAGTTTCATTTTTCCATCTCCAGAGGTTTATAATTTTCATTAATACAAACGACTTGCAGGATAGAGGGCCGCCTTAATTAAAAGGGACAGTAAGGAATGACATTGCCCAGGCAGACTCGTCGGTGTAACAAAGTATTACGATGATTATGTTCATAAAATGACGATGGATGGAATTTTTTTTAGCACGCTGTTTCATTTTTGCAATGAAGGTCTTTTTCCTGGAAAAAAGATGTCCTGAAGTGGGCTTAAATTGTGATCGACCACACCTCTTTGGTTTTTCAAAAAA